>CAZSWW010000156.1:0-3860 GCA_964611265.1 uncultured Sulfurimonas sp.
CATAGTTAGCATCAACTTTCATAAAACCATTTGGAGCGAAAACTTTTGAAGTTATATCTTCACCAGCTTTATCGTAAGCTTTTAGACCAACACCAGCAAATGGTGGGATAAGCATAGCAAAATCAAATTCTTCTTCACCAGTAGAACCATCAAGAAGTTCATAGTCAATTTTACCTTTTTCAACTTTAGATACATGAGCACCAATTAACCACTCAATATCTCTCTCAGCATATAAAGATTCAGCAAAAAGTTTAGAAGAAACTACATATCCACCAACTTTCATATGAAGTCCACCCATACCAAAATCACCTAAGAAAGACTCATTAGAGATCCATTTCATATCTGCCATATCACGAACACCAGCTTTGTTAAGTTCATGTTCAATATTGAAAATATACTCAAATGCAGCACCTTGACATGTACACATACCATGACCAGTACCGATTAAGAATTTTTGACGAGTACCAGATTTCATAGCTTCGATACATTTTTTTAATTCGTGAGATGCATGAACTGCATGGTCTGCTGTACAAACTGAAACTGTATGATCACCCATCTGACCATTGCCATCACCAAGACCAGGAGTAGCATCAAAGTTTAGCTTAGGGCCAGTAGCATTTACTATATAATCGTACTCGATATTTTCAGTTTGACCAGCTTTATCATCTGTATATTCTATAGTTACAAATGGCTTGTCACTACCCTCTGTTCCCTCAGGATTTAAAGATACTGCTTTTGCTTGATGGTAAGTAATACCAGCTTTTTTATAAACAGGAGCTAAATCGAAAGTAACCTCTTCTTTAGTCATTTGACCAACACCAACCCAAATATTAGATGGAATCCAGTTCCATTTACTATTTGGTGTTACAACTACAACTTCGTGAGCTGAACCTAACCATTTTGCAGCGAATGTCGCAGTCGTATGACCAGCAACTCCACCACCTAATACAACTAATCTTGCCATATTGTTTTCCTATTATTTCTAAAGTTCTATGGTCATTGTATCAAAAATAAGAGATAAATAACAATAAGTAAAAAAATTTTAATTATAAATAAGAATTATATAATATATAAACCCCCTATTTAAGGGCTTTTATATATTATATAATACATCTTATAAGTAATTATAATTTATATCATAAGTATTTCATAAGATTAGTGTGTAGAAACTACACACTCTTTAGATACTATAAAATTACTAATCGTAAACAGAATCCATATCGAAGTCATCATCTTCTATTTCTGGAAGTGACTTTAAAGACTCAGGATTAACCTCAGCTGACTTTAGGTTATATGCATTACCTTTATAAAAGGTTTGCTCTATAGAATACCTTTTTTCTTTTTCCATCTGCTCTTTAACTTGCTTTTCTAACAACTTTTTTGAAACAGTATCATTTGTATCCGATGCCATAGATAAACTACTAAAAACAACACCAACCATTAAAATAAATCTTACCATATAATCAACCTTATTATAAAAATAGTCAATTATATAGTAATAATTCTAAATTATACTTTACATTAATACAGATTATTAATCTTAGTTATAAACTCATAAATATTTTGATTTTTATAGATATATGCTCGTAGTTTTGGTTCTATTTTGTAGATTCTCATCTTCTCTTTAAACTCTTTTTCCATAATGATATTATTTTTTATATATGGAGATATAAAGATAAACCCTTTATAGTTATTTATCAAAAATTTCCTACCAATGATTATGGTTTGTTTAGTTTTAAGTAACTCTTTTTCAGATGCAGAAACTAGATGTCCACAAGATTTTAAATACTTATCAATCGTATAGATATTAGTCCTTATCGAATTCGATTTTGGAAAATATGCAAAATCATCCATAACCTTCAAATCAACCTCTTGGACTAAATCTTTTCTGTCTTCATCTATGTAAGCAAAACTTTTTTTGATGCCATCTTTATAGTTTTTTAAAAGTGGGTTTGAGTAGCTATGCCTAAAAGAGTTTCTTTTTATACTTTCATCTAAATTAGTTTTATCTTCAAAGTATTTTATGTTTTTATCATTTAAGTAATCTAACAATTCACTTTTATCCATACCTAAAAGTGGTCGAACTAATTTATAGTTATCTCTGTGTTCAATAACTTGCATACCTGCTATCTCAACACATCCAGCACCACGACAAAACTGCATAAGCATCCACTCAAATCTATCACCTAAATGGTGTGCTGTTAAAAGATTATCGTAGTTATACTTTTGGATTAACTCTTCAAAAAAAGTATATCTTATCTCTCTTGCTCTTGCCTCAAAGTTTTTTTCTATGGTTTTTGCACTAAAAATGTAACACTCTTTAGCATATTTAGATGCTAACTCTTTAGCATAAAGCACTTCATCTTTACTCTGTTCTCTAAGCCCATAATCTACTATGGCTATATCAAAATCAACATTGGCATCTAGTAGTAAAAAAAACAAAGCAGTAGAATCCCCACCAGCAGAAAATGCTAGTAGATTTTTTTTATTTTGTAGTGTAGGAAGTATCTTAGAACTTAACAAAACTTAGTCGTTATATACTTTTGCAGTCAATATATCTCCAACAATCCCAGTTATCTTAGCTTTATAAACTTTACCAAATTTTAACTCACTAGCATCATTAGTTCTATCATTAACATATATCTCACCATCAACTTCTGGTGTCCAGCTTAGTTTTCTAGCACTTAGTAAAAACTCATGTTCATCACTCTCACCATCTATAACAAGTTCAACCTCTGTACCTATCTCAGCTTCAAGTGATTTACTCATAGCATCTTTTGCTATTGCTCCAAGTATCTCTGCTCGTTTTTCTATAACCTCTTGAGGTATCTTTTCATCCATCTCATGTGCTGATGTAGTTTCCTCATCTGAGTAAGCAAAAACATTGATTCTGTCAAATCCAAAAGTTTTAGCAAATTCACACATCTCATCAAACATCTCTTGTGTTTCATTTGGATGACCAACTATAAAGCTTGTTCTTATAAAAGAGTTTGGAAGTGATTTCATATACTCTAACTGTTCAAGAGTTTTATCTTTACCAAAACCTCTTTTCATGATACGAAGCATATCATCATTTATATGTTGTATAGGCATATCAAAGTAGTTATAAAATAGCTTTGATTTTCCTATATTTTTTAGTAATGATATAGTGGTAGTAGATGGGTAAAGGTAAAGAATCCTAGCACTTTTTACACCATCTATAAGTTCGATGCGTTGCATAAGCAGACTAAGCCCATCTTTTATGTTTTGGTCACGAAGGTAAGATGAACTATCTTGTGAAACAAAAGAAAAATCATAGTACCCTTTTTTAACAAGCCCCTCAACCTCTTTAGCGATAGAATCCAAATCACGAGAATTTAGTTTACCTTTAAAAGATGGTATAGCACAAAAACTACAAGCTTGGTTACAACCCTCTGAGAGTTTTATATAAGCATGGTAAGTTGAGCCAGTTACCACTCTCTCTATATCATCATTTATAAGAAAAACCTTATCACTATACTGACTTCTTTTCTCTTGTAAAAGTTCATCTATATGGTCATAGTCCCCTACCCCTGTAAATATATCTACCTCTGGCATCTGCTCTTTTAAGTCATCTTTGTATCGTTCACTTAAACACCCAGCCATCACTAAAACAGAGTCTTCTTTTCTTTCTTCATGCAGGTTTAGTACAGTGTTTACTGACTCTTCTTTAGCAGCATCTATAAAACCACAAGTATTTACGATGATAACATCAGCATTATCTGCATCATTTGTTAGCTCATAATCTTGAAGTTTTCCCATCATAACTTCAGTATCTACAAGATTTTTTGTACAGCCTAAAGAGACTATATGGAGTTTATTATTCATTTTTTCTACTTTTT
>CAZSWW010000157.1:0-3850 GCA_964611265.1 uncultured Sulfurimonas sp.
GAAGACCACGACGGTGACGAAGACCTCTATATGAACCTAAATCCATAAGTGCTTTGATATCCATTGCAGTTTGCTTACGAAGATCACCCTCAACCGTATGGCTAGCACGAATCTCTTTAGTTATAGCAGCTACATCAGCTTCACTTAATTCATACACTCTCTTGTTATAATCGATACCAGTAGCATCAAGAATCAAGCGAGAAGCATGAAGACCAATTCCATAGATGTATGTTAGTCCATACTCTACTCTTTTTTTCTTAGGTAAATCTACACCAGAAATACGAGCCATGGTTATCCTTGTCTCTGTTTATGTTTAGCAGTCTTGCAGATTACTCTTACAATACCTTTTCTTTTGATGATTTTACAATCATCACACATCTTCTTTACTGAAGCTCTTACTTTCATTGAAAGTCCTTGTTTGTGTATTCTTTGCCGCCCATAGGCGAAGCACATTTTACTATAACTTCACCTAAAGGTGAGAATAGTTCTGGCTTGCCAATACTTTTATCTATATTATATAGTATAAAAAAGATAGAAATACTCTCTTTTTGTTAAAACAGCAAAGCGAATTGGCATTATACCTAAAAAAATCTTAATCCCATATAACACTAACCCCATACTCTTGATTTAAAGTTATATACTTTTTATAATACACTTTTTTACCATACTTTTTACTCAAAAATTCAAGTTCTATAGTTTCATTTTCCAATAACTCTCTAACTTCTTTGTATGATAACCATTTTCCATATCGAGCAAGTGAATTTTGCCATATACGAAAGTCACAACTAGCTTCATCTGTCAGTTCAAACATCTCTCCATCTTCAGTTTTCCAATGAGCATTTGAACAAGCATAAAGTTTTACTTTTTTACCATTTATCTCTTTATCACGAACCTCTATACTACCATCTTCACAATAAGGACATTTACCCAAAATCATAATAAACTCCAACTAAAATATTTATGTAATATACTTAATTTTTGATAGTTTATTAAAATAATTTGTTAAAAATTAATTTTATTGCATATTGTCATAATTATAAATAAGAAATTTTGAAGATGATAAAAAAGTTATAGTAAAGTTTAAGTAAGTTACTCAAACTTTACTACAATAATGTATAACTATTTTTTAGGATATGTTCCCATATCAAGACTAGATGGTATTCTTAAAAATGTATATGGTGGTAATTTTGTTGGTAGAGTTATAGGGTTTACATTTCCACTATGAACCTCTTCCCATACCTTTTTATTTTCAGCTACAAGCTGTTTTAACTTCATATAAACTCTACCATCTTTTTCATAAGTAGTACCGATTTCATTATCTACTATAGCTATATCACTACCAAGTGGTGCGACAATCTCTAGTTCATCATTTGGTAAAGTTTTGTATTTGCATAAAAAATGTGTTCCACTTTCAGTTACTTGACCACTAACTTGATGTGTTCCAAGTTGCATAGTAAAGTCTAAGCTTTGAGTATCATGTTTTTCAAATGGACGAGATACTAAGTAAGCATCTGTATAACCACGGTTTTGTAAAGATTCTAACTCATACTGATATTTTGAGCTATCTAGTTTAGCATCGTAGTAGTCATCTATAGCCATTCTGTAAGCTTTAGCAGTAGTTGCTGCATAGTAAGCTGTTTTTGTACGACCCTCTATTTTTACACTATCTACCACACCACTATCTAGTATCTCTTGCATATGTGAAGCTAAGTTAAGGTCTTTTGCATTCATGATGTAAGTACCAACACCCTCTTCCTCTTCAAGTTTAAAAAGAGTTCCTGTTTCAGGGTTAGCTGCATACATCTCATAAGAGAAACGGCAATCATTTGCACAACTTCCACGGTTTGGAACTCTACCACTTTGAAGAGTTGAGATAAGGCATCTTCCACTATAAGCAAAGCACATAGAACCATGAACAAAAACTTCAAGTTCTAACTCAGGTATCTCTTTTTTTATCTCTTTTAAATCTCTTAAAGATATTTCACGAGCAGTTATGATACGAGTTGCACCCATATCATAGTAGATTTGAGCATCTAAAACATTCATCACATTTGCTTGAGTTGAGAGATGAAGTGGCATATCTGGAACTAAATCATGACAAAGTTTTAAAACACCCGGTGTTGCAACTATGAAAGCATCTGGTTTTAGTTCAGCCATAGCTACTATATGTTTTCGTAAAAGATTTAGTTGAGAGTTAAAAGGGAAACCATTTATAGTGGCATAAACTTTTTTACCTCTTGCATGAGCATAGTCGATACCCTCTTTAAACTCTTCCATAGAAAACTCTTTTCCACTACGGATGCGAAGAGAAAAATGACTTACTCCACCATAAACAGCATCTGCACCAAAGTCAAATGCAATTTTTAGTTTTTCAAGTGTCCCAGCTGGGGATAACAGTTCTACTTTTTTCATAGATTATTTGTTAGCAAACTGTGCAAGTAGTGCTTCCATATCATCTTCAGAAGCTAAGTCATCGTTGTCATCACCATGTAAGTGTTGAGCTGATGCTACCCTTTTATCATCGTCTATCTGACCTTCGAAAAGTGTTGACATATATTTAGATAAAGCTCTCATAGCATTGATAACTCTTTCAATTTTTTGACGATGAATATCTTGGAATTGCATGATATCCATAACATTCATTATCTCATCACCACTATTTTGTAACACTTCTGTTACCACATTTATCTCTTCTTTTGCTTTTTCATTTTTTTCTAATTGAGTTTTAAAAGCTTCAACATCAGGGAATTTTTCACAAAGAGTTGTAAAAAGTTCTATATTAGAATCAATAACTTCTAAAGCAATATTGAGATTATCTTCTTTTTCCATAAGTTCATTTGATATATTTTCAATAATATCAAAAATCTCACCTGCTTTCTCTTCACTCTCTCTTGTTACATCATCAAGTTGATGTACCATTTTATTTTCATTTGTTGCTGGAAATGGCAATTGTCCCTCCTGTACATGACTTTCTATAGAGTCATCTGTAGTGTTTTGTTCAGGTTCTACATCTTCTTTTGCTTCTGCTATCTCTTCATCAAGAGTATCTACATCATCACCCATTAAAGCATCAAGTTCATCTTGAGTCATAAATATCTCCATTATTAATTGGTAAAATTAATTTTTTGACACTATAATATCATAAAATTACTACAAATAAAGAAAAAGAGAGAAATATGATAGTAGACCTACATAATCATACTCCACTATGTAACCATGCAGATGGTCATATATCTGAATATATTGAACAAGCTATTTTAAACAAAACTAAATACTTTGGTATATCAGACCATGCACCTATGGATTTTGATACAAAATATCGTATGAATTTTGAGCAAATGAAAAAGTACGAAAAAGATATTTTGGATGCAAAAGAAAAATACAAAGATAAAATAGAAATTCTTTTAGGTTATGAAGTAGATTATCTAAAAGACCATATGGATAAAAGAGTTCTTAATGCTAAAGTTGATTACCTTATAGGTAGTGTCCATTTTATAGATGAATGGGGATTTGATAACCCTGAGTTTATAGGTAATTATGAAAATCAAGATATAGACGAGATTTGGCAAAAATACTTTGATACCATAAAAGAGATGGCTGAAAGTGGTTTGTTTGATATTGTAGGACATCTTGACCTTATAAAAGTTTTTAAATTTATGCCTAACAAAGATGTAGTTGAAATTGCAAAAGATGCACTTACAGCAATAAAAAAAGCTGATATGACCATAGAGATAAATATGGCAGGATATAGAAAACCTGTAAAAGAAGCTTATCCATCAAAAGAACTTTTACAAGAAGCTTTTAAACTTAATATACCGATAACTTTTGGCTCAGATGCTCATACACCAGA
>CAZSWW010000158.1:0-3836 GCA_964611265.1 uncultured Sulfurimonas sp.
ATCATCTTTAGTTATTTTGTTTTGTATTTGTGTATAAAAAATATTTTCATACCCTGTATCATTTGCTATAGCTGTACATACTGCACTATTATCTCCAAGACTTTCAACATTAAAATTTCTTACATTACGAAGTTTTAAACCTACACCCAAATCATTTGACATATGTGAAGCTGTAGAAGAACTTCCACCATTACCGATTATATAAATTTTAGACTTATTTTCAACTGTTTTATCTAAAGCATTTACTATCTCTTGGATAGCTTTTTTATCGATATTATTCAATAGTTCGATTAGTTGACTGACATATTTTGTTATAAATTTTTCCATTATTTTTTACCTATTATTCTATAAACCAGCTATTTTTTTTTAAAAAGTCTGAACCTATATTTGTCAAAACTTCTTTAAATTGTTCACTTTTTAGATGTATTTTTTGATATTTTCTTTGATTTAGTCTATCTTCATCATTGTAACTATAATCACCTAGATATTCCTTTACTAACCATAGTATCTCATCTTCTGTATTATCTTCTATCATCAAATTTAGTTTTTTATATGTATTTGAATCCCAATAACTTAAATCACTATTTTTTATGATAGATAGATATTCTTGTAAACCAATATATCTATTATTATAAATTAGTTTCTTTGGTATAAATATATCTTTATTTGAACTATAAGGGGAATGGTCTATTGGTATATGATTTACCCCTATTCTAGGGATTGAAAATGCACAACTAACATCAACAAGTCCAGATGTACCACCAATTATAAATTTACATTGAGATATTAAAAATATATCCATAAAATCACTTTGAAAATCACTATATGGATAATCTATATATTTAGTATGTTTAAATGACACCTTTTTATTTACTACTTTTCCTATTCTAACAACTGTATAGCCTTTTGATATAAGGTATTTTATAGCTAATTCATAAGTATCTATATCTGCATCTCGATAATCATGGTATCTCCAATCATGGTATTCAAAAGTGCTATCTAAATACTTACTATCTCTTGCAAATACACAAACAAAAGGTTTTGTTATATTTAACTTTTTAAGTATTTTATCGCCATTAATTATATCTTTTTTTGTAAATTTAATTATTGGTTTTTTATTAGTAAATAGTTCATAAGCATTTGATTTTTGTTCTATTTTACAAATATATTTTTTTTGAATAAACTTTTTATCTAAAAGATATTGAAAATATTTATTTATAAAATTACTTTCAAATAAATAAATATTTTTATGTTTTTTAAATACCATTCTATACATATCATACAAAGTTTTATTTGCAATATCTTTTTCATTTTGATAAGAAAGTAGTATAAAATTCTGATTTTGATAAGATTTATCATTTTTAATTTTATCTAAAAATGCTTCATTTTCTAAACAAAATTCACCTATACGATTTGTCCAAAGTTTAGTTACCTGAATATTAAAATACTTAAATAATTTATCTAGTATTTTTAGCATTATTTTATCAATAAGCTTAACACTTAAATCTTTTATCTTATAACTATTATCTTCTTTTGTAATTATGGTTAATTTTTTATTATCAATAAATTTACTTAAATTATCATATATTTCTCTATCCCAATTTGGAGATAAAATAATTAAGTTATCTATATCTAAGTTATCTATATCTAAAGGGTTATAAACATTTGTTTCATCTTTAGTGTTATCAATATAACCTTTTATCGTTATATTATGAAAATCTTTTAGATATAGTGCGAAGCCTCTTGTCATTGGTGTATAAGGTGAAAGATATATATTTTCTTTATTTTTAATTTTTAATTTCATTTTATATACTTCAAAACTTCTATTTGAGACTTAGCATAACTTTCAATAGTACCTATATCTCTATGATAAACATCATTTAAAAAAGTATTTATTTTACCCATATATGCTGGTAGTACATCATTACTAAAATCTATATCTTTTTTACCTAAAGATTCTAAAAAAGTAATTATAGATGGCTCACAAATATATACAGCACCATTGGCAAGTGTTGATGGTGGATTTTTTACTTTTTCATGGAACTTTTGAACAACATCATTCTCATCTAATTCAACGATGCCACAACTACTTGGATTATCACTGTTAAATAGCATCATAGTTATTTCACAATTTTTTGATCTTTTTTTATGAGAGTTTATAAACTCCTCAAAATCACAAAAGGACAAGTTATCTGCATGGATTATCATAAACTCCTCATCTTTAAAAAACTCTTTATTTGCAAGTATTGTCCCACCAGTATTTAAAAGTTCATCTTCATAAACTAATGCTATTTTATCTTTAAACTTAGAGTTATTTACAAACTCTTCCACTTGTTTATGAAGATAAGAGGTATTTACCAAAAACTCATCTATACCAACTTTTGAGAGGTTTTCAAGCCAATACTCCAAAAGTGGTTTACCGTTTATAGGTACTAAACATTTAGGTACAGCATCTGTTATGGGACGAAGCCTTGTACCTAATCCAGCTGATAGTAACAATGCTTTCATATATGTAACTCTTTTAAAATTTCATCTTTTGTTATAGGGATATTACCGATGCGACTAACCTGAATACCAGCGACCATAGAACCCAAATATGCACTCTGCCAGATATCTGCTCCAACACATAAAGCCATAGAGCTACAAGTAAGCAAAGAATCCCCAGCTCCACTTACATCTTTTACATTTGATGAAAGTGCTTTTATGTTATCTGTTAAAAGTTCATCTTTGTTAGTGTTGTATATCATAACTCCCTCTGCACCAAGAGTTGTAAAAACATACTTAGCATCACTTTTTTGACTTAGTTTTTCAGACAATACAACCAAACCAGATTCAAAATCACCCAAAGATAAACGAATTTCCCTCTCTGTTGGAGTTACAAGTGTCATACCTTTAAACTTAGAAATATCTCCAACCTGAGATGAACTTTGAGAATCAGCCACCATTTTAACATCATAAGAAGATGCTAACTTAGTTATCTTCTCTATCAAATCATCTGTTAATATCCCATAACTAAAGTCAGAAAATATAATCAAATCAAGATTTTTTATACTTTGTGTAATTTTACTTAAAATCATCTCTTGTATATCTTTACTTATGGCATGTTGTTTTAGATGGTTTACTCTAAGAAGTGTTTTAGTGTTTGCACGAAATCTTTGTTTTAGTGTTGTTGGTCTTGTTGCATCTGTAAAAATACAAGTTTTTATATCTAGTTTATTTAACCCATCTTCTACATACTTAGCACTTTCATCTTCCCCACAAATAGATATAAATTCAACATCTGCACCTAGTGTTTTTGCATGAGATGCAACTATGGCTGAACCACCTATAAAAGTATCGCTAAAGAGTGGTGATACCACGATAGTAGGGTCTTCTTGACTCATACCTAGTGGCTCACAAGTTATATACTCATCAACTATAGTATCGCCTATGACTAAAACACTAAGTTGTGAAAACTTTTCAACTGTATCTTTTAAATCAGATAGATTAAATTTATGTCTTTTTTGATAACTTGATGAGTGTTTTAGAGTTTGACTAGAGGTTAAAAAATCTTCTCGTAACAGATTAAGAGATGAAAAACCAATCTCCCCTGAACTAAAAAGAAGTTTCCCACCATAGCTATTTATAACCTCTAGCTCTTCATTGACTAGCTTTTCATGCTCTTTACCCTTAACAACTATATCAGGCTTATTTTTTTTTATATATTCGCTTGGTAATTCGCCTAATATAAAAGATTCATCAACATAGCTTGTAGCTTTTATGGACTCAAGTCGTACCTCTTGTGGCATCCCCTTGTTATGACTTAGTTTATCATTATTGACCCCAACTATAAGATA
>CAZSWW010000159.1:0-3833 GCA_964611265.1 uncultured Sulfurimonas sp.
CCAAGATTTGTAAAACTTTTACCACCTGTTGCTACTATAAGTTTTTTTGTTTTTAGCACTGTTTTATCTGTTTTTATCTCAAAGAGGGTATCTTTTTTTATAACTTCTAGTATTTTTGTATTGAGATACTTACTGATATGTTGTGTAGAATTTTTAAAAATATCTATAATCTCATCTGATGATTTTTTACAAAAATAGTACCTACCCTTTCTTATCTCTAGTTTAACACCTTTAGATGCTAAAAAATCAAGTAAATCATCTTTGGAAAAAGCATCTAATGTTGAAGATACTATCTCCATATCTCCATCATAATTATCAGCACTTACCTTTACATTGGTAACATTACATTTACCACCACCAGATATTTTTAACTTTTTTGCCACTTTTTCATTTGCATCTACTATGGCTATATCTAAACTTTTATCAAGATGTGAAGCACACATCAAACCACTTGCACCTGCACCCAAAATCATTACATCATATATTTTCATAAAGTGATTATACTGTATAATAATACCAAATCCACTTACAAGGAAAAAGTATGATAAAATTAAACAAATTTGACAACGGTTTTGAATATTTAGAGATTATAAACAAATCAGCTTCTGCAAAAATCGCTTTACAAGGTGCTCATCTTTTTAGTTTTAAAAGGGATAATGAACTTTTATGGGTAAGTAAAGATAGTAGATTTGAAGATGGTATAGCTATCCGTGGAGGTGTTCCTATATGTTGGCCACAGTTTGGTTTACCAAAAGATTCACAACTAAAGCAACATGGTTATGCTAGAACAAGTATGTGGAAAATTATATCTACAAAAGATGAAGAAGAGTTAAGTATAGTTAGGTTGAAACTTCAAGATTCCAAACACAAATACTTTGAGTATGAGTGTGATGTAACGATTACATTTTATATAGGTTCTGAGTTACAGATGCATTTACAAACAAAAAATATAGATGATAAAACTATGAAAATCACTCAAGCACTTCATACATACTTTAGTATCTCAAACATCTCTAACATCTCTATAGTTGGTTTAAAAAACAAACCATACTTTGATGCACTAGACTATAAGGTAAAAAAACAAGATACGGATATATCCATATCTTCTGAAGTAGATAGAATCTATCAAGAAGTTGATAATGATATTGTTTTACAAGATAATGATAAAAAAACAATTATTAAAAATACTAATTCCTCATCTGTTATAGTTTGGAACCCATGGATAGAAAAATCTCATCATATAAAAGATATGCAAGATGATGCTTATAAAGATTTTGTATGTATAGAGAGTGCTAATGCTTCTGATGATTTTGTTATATTACAAAAGGATGAAATTCATACACTTATAACTAAAATAATATAATTTTTGCTATCATTTTACACAAAAGGTAATGTATGGCAGAAGAAAAAAACTTAGAAGAAGATATAGTAATTATAGAGGATGATGAACTATCAACCTTAAATGAAGAAGATGAATCGGTAGAACAAGAAGATGATGAATCTAAAAAAAAGAAGCTTATCATATTTGGTGCTATTGCTATAGCTTTAGTTCTTATTATAGCCATAGTAACTATTGTTATAGTAAAATCATCTGATGATGAAAAAACCATTTCAATGGATGCCATAGAAGATAAACTAGATAAAAAAGTTGTAAAAAGAATAGAACCTAGTAAACTAGAAAACCTTATAGCAAAAGCAAACTATCTATACTCAACAGGTTCAAAACCAAAAGCATTAAAACTTTATGAAAAGATTGCTATGTATAGTGAAGCCATATCACTATATAACTTAGGTGTATCTCAACTAAAAAACAAACAATATGAAACAGCACTAGAAACTTTTTCAAAAGCTATACAAAATGATGAAAAAAGGTGTGTTAGTGCCATAAATGCAGCTGTATGTTCATTGTACCTAAAAGACAAAGATAGTTTTAGATACAACATAGACCTAGCTTATGCTTACCTACCACAAGAGATAGACTCACCTTTATACTCTTACTACTATGCTCTTATAAACTACTATAACAAAGATTACTATGAAGCACTAAGTGCTTTAAATAATCCTACTACCGATGATAACTACCTAGAAGAACAAAAACATCTAAGTGCAAAGATTAATGCCTTATACGATAACAACTATGTAGCTATAGAAAGAATGGAAAAAGATTTTCAAACAAAAGACTCATTTAGTATAGCTCTTTTATATGCTAGAATAGGTGATATTACACTTGCTATACAAAACCTTGAAGAAGCAGTTTTAAACAATATACAGCCACTTAAAGCACAATTAGCTTTAGGACTGTTAAAACTCAAAGCTGGAAGGATACAATCTGGTGCAGACAACATAAACACTGTAACTTTAAAATTTGAAGATGAAGTTTATAAGCACTATCCTATAAAAGTAAAACTTAAAAAAGCATTATTTGATGCTCCTTTAGCACAACAACACTATAGAAATCAGATACAAAACTCTAAAACTATCAACTTTCAAAAACTATTTTATTTTTCACCATATAAAGTTTTTAATGCTAGCAAAAATATAAACTATATAAGAAAAGGAACAGCCAATATATATATAGATAACTTAGCTTCTGCACAAGATTATCTAAAGAAAAGTGCTTCATCTTCTAAAGTAAACAAAGGTATAGCAAAAGCCATAAATAAAGCACTTTTATTTCAAACAAGAGAAGCAAATCTTGAACTTATGAAATTAGCTAAAATATATCCAAAACACTCTATACTACAGTACAACTTAGGTTTAACTTATGCTCAGATGGGCAATATGATAAAAGCTAACAAACATTTTTTACACTCTTACCATGCTGATGCTAAAAACTACCTCTCAGGCATCTATGCAGTTATGACAAGTCAACTTATAAACAAAGACTATGCTAAGTTAAAATCTATCATAAATGACAACCTATCTTTGGAAGAGGAGAGTGAAGAACTTGATTTTTATAGAACACTATTAAATATAAGTGCAGATAATATGGTCTCTGCGATACATTGGTTAGACAACACTTACAAACCTAGACCTATATATGTAGCTATGAGTACCATTATAGCTATAAAACTAAATAGATTTGATTATGCAAAGAAATCATCTAAAGAGTTAGTATCATTGCTACCCCATGATATAATCCCACATCTTATGTATATAGATGCACATTATGATGATGAAGACAAAAATAATTATGCAAAAAAAGTGATTAGTTACCTTAAAAAACAAAAGTTTCATTTTAATGATTTGTATTATGGACCATATATCGCAAGATACTTATATATACAACAAAACCTTATAACTGGTCAACTTTACTTTTTAAGAAAACAACTAAAAGAGGTTTTAGAAACAACATCAAATAATAGAGAAGATTTAATCAATGCACTTGCTTTAACATCACTATATAATGGTTCATTTGAAGAGTCTTATACTTTATATAACCAACTTATAGATGACCTAAAAGTAAGAGATGCTTATACACTTTTTATGGGTGCAGTAGCTTCAATATCTGCTGGACATGTAGCCAATGCTATAGCATTACTTGAACTATCAAAGATAAAAGATTCTGATTTTTATGAAAGCCGTTATGCCTTAGGTTTACTATATCTTGAAGTAGAAAAAAACAAAAGTGCTGTGATTGAGTTTTCTAAGATTCATAAAAATGGTTTTAAATCTGAATATTTTAACTTCGATATAGATTTAGATAAGTTGTTATTTATAAAAAGAGAGGGGAAATAACTTAGAGATATTAACGGTTGAATCTATCTGACAAATGACCACTAGGGCATTTATTGGCTACAATGTTTTATTGTAGCTTTACTGCTGTGAAGGTT
>CAZSWW010000160.1:0-3820 GCA_964611265.1 uncultured Sulfurimonas sp.
AAATTAATGCACTCTGAGTAATATTTTCAATTTCATAGGTTATGCAAGAAGTCTACTTTTAAAAATACCTCTGCAACACTAAATGAACCAAATACTAAATATTCTTCATCATCATTACATTTTTCAAAATATCTACAATCTAATCCCATATTATCAATAACCTTTTGAAGCTTATCTATTGATTCTATCCGTAAATCATCTACTTTTATTATCTCAACTCTACTTATAATTGGTTTTAGTATATTTAATATCTCTTTATAATTTTTATCTTTATAGCTATTATATATTAATACATATTTTTTTTGGTTTAAAGATTTTAAAATTGAAGATGCTGCTAAGGTATTGTGTCCAACATCTAAGATGATATTTGGTTTGATTTTTGTTAATCTTCCAAATAATCTAGCATCATTAAAATCATCCTCTTTATAATCAATCCCTAAAAATTTTAAAGCACTTATACTTAATGAAAGGTTATCTTTTAGATAATCCACAAGGTTTAATTGTTCAGAAATATTTTTTATCTTTATCAAATCTGTTTTATCGAGTAAATCATCTATACTTTTTAGATTTAAATTTTTTTCATCTTTAAATCTTTTTGCAATTTCTATAACCCTATCATGTTTTTGATTTGCTATGATAAAATTATTTTGCACAGCATTTAATTTTGTTGTTGCTATCTCTTCTATAGTTGAACCTAGAAAAGCCTCATGATCAAAGTCTATAGGTGTAACTAAAGTCAAAATCTTATCAAAAACAGCTGTTGCATCATGCTCCCCACCAAGCCCAGCTTCAAGAACTACATATCTGCAATTATTAAAAACTATTTGAGCTAGTAAAGTTGTATATTCAAAGTAACTTAAAGACTCTGAATCTTCTTTTTCTAAAATATTTTGTAATTTAATATGAGCTTTTTCTAAAACTTCATTAGAGACATTAGAACCATTTAACCATATCCGTTCATTAAATTCTAAGATATGTGGTGAAGTATAATGACCAACACTAAAACCTATAGAGTGTAAAGCAGAGGCTAAAAATCTTCCAGTAGTACCTTTACCATTAGTTCCTATAAGATGTATAATCTTTGGTGTAGCTAAATTTTTTTTTATCTTTTTATATATGCGAGGCATTCGCATATAATCTATCTCATCATAATAAAGTGGCTTATTACTTAAATATTTATCAAGCATTTTATCTCTTATATGCTACTTGATTTCTTCCATGTTCTTTTGCATAGTATAAAAATTCATCAGCATTATTAATTGTACTTTGAAGAGAAGAATTTGCTTTTCTTTCACTAACTCCACAACTAACAGTAACAGCTATTCTTTTACCTTTATACATAAAACGAGCTTTTTGAACATGCTTTCTTACTTTATCAGCAAATATAAATCCACCTTTTGCATCTGTTTCTTCAAGAAGTGCCATAAACTCTTCCCCTCCAAAACGACCAACAACATCTACATTTCTAGTCTCATGTTTTAAGATTTTAGCAAAAGCTGCTAAAACAGCATCTCCTGCTGCATGACCATAAGTATCGTTTACATTTTTAAAATGATCAAGATCAAACATTACAATAGAATAGTTGTGTCCATATCTTTTATATTCACCCTCTTTAATCTCCATATGTTCATCTAAGGCTCGTTTATTATAAAGCTTAGTTAAAAAATCCTCTTTTGAAGCATCTTTAGCTTTTTTCAACTCTTTTTCTAACTCTTTAACTTTTTTATCAAGCATTGATACTTCATTACTATGTATTCTTAAATCATGACTTAAAGATTTAGTATGCTCTTCTAGTGAAACAGCAATTGTTAAAAGTTTTTTATGTGCTTTTTTAAAATTTGTTCCATTATGTTCAGTATAAGTTTCTAACTCTTTTTTGATACCTTTAATCTCTTCATTTGAAGAGTCAGAAGATTCTATCATCTCTATAATTCTACTTGAAAGCTTATCTAAGACACCATCTAAAGATGCTATCATCTCTTTTACACTCTCTTTATCAAGCAGTATTCTAAGCGATATAGCTTTTTGTATCTCTTTATCTATACCATCATTATCAAGCATTTGTGGGTCTTTTTTTATCTTTTTACTAAGACTTACTATCTTCTCATCAGCTTTTGCAGAGATTGATGGAACTAAAGAAGATACTAAAAGAGAAGCTATCTCTTTTAATTTTACAGATTGCGATTTTTGGTTATTATCTGTTTTTGAAATTTTTAAATTTTCGATACTTTTTTTCAAATCAACATTATCAATATGTCCCAATGATTTTAACTTATATAAAAAAGTATCATCATAAGATTCTACAAAATTTATCCATAATTGTCTAAACTGATCTATCTCTGAACTACTTGGTTCTCCAGATAATAACTTCATATTTTGTTTTGCTAACTCTGTTGCTTGTTGATTATGCAGTAGTGCAATAGCATTTAAAATCTTTTTAACAAGAATTGTTTGAGATTCTAATATACTAGAACAATGTGATGGATTTGTTCTATTTAGTTTAGAGATAAGAAAACGACTTAGCTCTGCCATTGTTTTTATATTGTACTGTTTTAACTCTTTTTGAAACTCTTTGTTAAGACTATTTTTAAAACCATCGATTTTATTACAGTCATCTGATTGAATACCAGCTTTTAAAGCCTCTTTGCAAAAAGCCTCTGCATAAAAATCTGGTGTTAAAAGTTTACCTTCAAGTTCTAAGCGTTTTATCGCTTTTTTTATAATATTTTGAACTGTCATATTTATTTCCTTAAATTAATCTATTTTTCTATACCTCTAGAACCCTCTGCTGAAACCTTAGCTATAAATGATTTTATAGCTTTTTTCGCTCCAAATTTTATAGCTTGAAATCTTTCTTGGTCAGTTATAACAGAGTTTGGAGCTATTGTAAAATCATAAGTCCCTTTAGTTTTATAACTCTTAGAAATCCCATTAAAATACTTTTGTATATTTAGTATAATCGTTGTACGATAAGCGACAATATATCCATTTTTATCATACTGAGTAGGTGAATAAGATGGGTCTTCTATACTTAACTTTAAATCTACTTGAGCATCTTTTTTATCTACCAATGAAGCATGAAAAATCTCTATAATAGCCGAATCAACAGCATCCTTTATAAGCACACTATTTTCAGGGTCACGAGCAGAGATAACTACACTTGTACTAATCTTTTCACCCACTACATTTCGTGCAAATTTAGAACTAGGTTGATACCCACAAGATGCAAAGAAAAGTGTTACAAAAATCAGTACAAATATTCTCAAACTACTAACCTTTAACTACAAGATTTACAAGTTTTTTAGGAACAACTATCTCTTTTACTATAGTTTTACCCTCAAGCCATTTAGCTCCAGCATCTTTAGCCATAGCGATAATGTCATCTTTTGTAGCATCTGGAGTTACTTCTATCTCTGTTCTTGCTTTTCCATTTATAGATACACCTAAAGTGATGCTATCCTCTACAAAAACCTCTTCTAAAACCTCTTGTTTAGTTAAGTTTTTAAGTCCAAATTTTTCATCTGAAATAGCCCAACAAACATGAGGTATAACAGGCTCCATGATAGATGCTAGTATCCAATAACCCTCAGTCCAAATATCTTCATTTTTCTGAGTATTTAGTGCATTCATAGCTTCCATAACACCTGCTATCATAGTGTTAAAAGTGTATCGCTCATTGTAAACATCATTTGCACGAACTAGAGCATCATAAACTTTTCTTCTTGCAAATTTTTCATCTTTAGATAAAGTTGAATGGTCTATAGTTGGTTTAGCATCACATTTTTTAGCATTTGAACTTCTGTCAAAAAATCTTTTTATA
>CAZSWW010000161.1:0-3808 GCA_964611265.1 uncultured Sulfurimonas sp.
TGTCCAATTCTGTATAGGACAAAATCATACTTGAGTGGGTCACTTGCATCAAACTCTTTTAACTTCTCAGTTAGCTCTATAGCTGATTGTAAGTCATAAGTTTTTCTCTCTAAAAGCCCTATCTTTCTTGATACATTAAAAGTGTGTGTATCAAGTGGCATGATTAGGTCTGCTTTATCTACCCCACTCCATAAACCCATATCTATGTTATCATCTCTTACCATCCATCTAAGATACATCATCCATCTTTTTAATGCTCCTGCACCTTTTGTTTTTGTAGTTACTTTTGATGTTAAAAAATTGTATCCTTGAGATTTATGTTCATATAGTGAGGTTAGCATCTCTATCATAGCATTTACACCATCTATGGTATTATGATTTTTAGCATAACCTGTTTTAAAAACCTCTTCTAAAGTTGTTTTTTCATTTAATCTTTTTAGGGCTATAAAAAGGGCTACAACATCTTCACTTTTTTGAAATCTATAGTAATGATTTTTTAAACCCTCTTTTATCTCTTCATCACTCTTTTTTAAAAGTGAAAAATCAAGTGAATCTAAAAACTTTACGATTTGTTTTACATTTCCATAAGCAAATAAAGCACATATAAGAGATATCGTCGCATCGTTATAACGATATGCAACTAAGATAGGGTCTAAATTGTCTTTTGAAATCTCTCCAACTTTGTTTCTTTTTTCTACCTCTTCATCCAATCTTTTTTTTATATCTTGCATCTATGATAACCCTAATTTATATAATTTCTTTCTTTCACTCGAACCAGCTATATTTAACTGTTTTCGGTATTTTGTGATGGTTCTTCTGACCATTTTTACTTTGAATTTCTCTTGAATCATATCTAAAAGTTTCATATCACTTAGTGGTTTCGCCCTACTTTCTGCTTTTATGGTAGATACTAAAAATTCCTTTATAGAAGCATTTGAAACATCTTCATCTATAGCAGTTGTAAAAAACTCTTTCATAGCCATAACACCTCTATCACAAGCTATGTATTTGTTGGCTATGGCTCTTGATATTGTTGATGGGTTATGACCAAACTCATCTGCTAAAGTTTTTAAAGTAAGTGGCATAATCTGTCCACCCGCAAAAAAATCATACTGATATTCAACTATCATAAGTCCAACTTTGTACAGTGTAGCTTTTCTCATATCTAGTGCATCTACTAAGCTTTTTGCTTCTTTAATCTTTTTGGTTATAAAATCATGCTCAACTGCATAAGATGTATCTATATTTATAGTTGGGTAATATGCATCATTTAGTTTTACCTCGATGTTGTTTTCATCATTAAAGTATATCATCAAGTCTGGTACTATTTGAGCTGATTCTTCTTGATACTCTATCGCTGGTGGATTTTTAAAAGTAGATATAACATTCATAACATCTGAAAAATATTTCTCTTTAGAATAACCATAAATATTATCTAAATCTTCTATGATTTTTATGGCTAGTAAATATGCTTTGTCACTTATATCTGATGATTCTAATTGAAACAAAAATGATTCAGCTAAATTTTTTGAGCCTATCCCTAACGGTTCTATATAGGAAAACCTTAGTCTAACTTTCTCAAATTCTTCTATGGTTATACCATTGTTTTTACAAAACTCTTCGCTATTACCCTCATAGTAGCCGTTTTCATCTAAGTTCTCTATAACAAAAGATGCAATACTTTGAGATATGGGTGTAGGAAAAAGTGGTTTTCCTATCTGCTCATCTAAGACTTCATAAAGAGTTTTATGCTGGATGGTAAGTGCTTCTATCTGCTCTGTTCTTGAGTTTGAAACAGCTCTTGATATAACTTTTCTAGGGATTTTTTTCTCAAAATCTTCCTCATAGCCAGATTTAACTTCTACCACAGGGTTAGCTTCTATAAACGGACTCATAACTTCATTTAAGTCACTTAAACTTGAATGAAGTATAGGTAACCAATTTCGTAGTGTATTTGATAGTTTGTGTTTGTTTTCTACACTATGAGTCTGTCTTAAACCTGCCATATTTAGCTACTTATAACTTAAATTCTTTACCAAGATAGTGAGTACGAACATCTACATTTTCACCTATCTCTTTACTTGTTCCTGATGCCAAAAGTGAACCTGATTTTATAACATAAGCTCTATCGCACACATCTAGTGTTTCACGAACATTATGGTCGGTTATAAGAACACCTATATCGTAACTTACAAGTTGGTGTATAACTTTTTGTATATCTTTTACAGCTATGGGGTCAACCCCTGCAAAAGGTTCATCAAGTAGTAAAAATTTTGGTTTATTTACCAATGCTCTTGCTATCTCAACACGGCGACGCTCCCCACCACTAAGGCTTATACCTTTTCTATAACGGATAGGCTCTATGTTGAACATATCTAGTAGTTCTAAGATTCTATCCTCTTGTGCTTTTTTACCTTTTATAGCAACTTGGGCAGCGACCATTAGGTTGTCTTCAACACTTAGGTCTTTAAATATAGAAGCCTCTTGAGGTAAGTAACCTATACCTTTTAAAGCCCTTTGGTGTAGTGGCATCCCTGATAAGTTCTCATCATCAAAAAAAACATCCCCACCAGTAGCATCTACAAGTCCACATATCATGTAAAAAGTTGTAGTTTTTCCTGCTCCATTTGGTCCTAAAAGTCCAACTACCTCTCCACTTTTTACCTCAAGACTCATCTCTTTTACTATCTCTAAGCTTTTTATCTTTTTTTGTAATTTTACTGCTTTTAAAGTGTGCATATTTTGTATTCTCTCTCATCAGCTGAAATTTTTTGTATATCTATCACCATAACATCTATACCAACAGACACCAATATCTCTTGAAGTTTTTCATCACCCCACTCTATAAAATGGATACCCTCTTTTTCTAACTCTTCTAACATACCTAAAGACAAAAAATGCTCCAAACCATGGTTATAAATATCATAATGAAATATACTATCCCCATAGCACTGTTGTAGCGAAAAGGTTGGTGAAGTAACTTCATCATCAACACCTAACTCTTTTACAACTTTTTTTACAAGTGTAGTTTTTCCAGATGCTAAATCACCTCTTAAAATCACAACACCCTCTTTAAAAGTTGCAGTTATATCTTTTGCTAAAGTATCTAGCTTATCTAAATCTAGTAAGTATCTGTTTTGCATCATAATTTATTTGAAATCTCTATAATCTGTTGTAGTTTTTCTTTTGCTCTTAAACTTAAAAGTGCATCTCTTGCCATCTCTAAACCATCTTGCATATCTCTAGCTTTTTTATCTACTATAAGTGAAGTTGCAGTATTTATAAGGACTATATCTCTTTGAGCTTCTGTTGCATTATTTGTAAAAATATCATACAAGATTTTAGCATTTTGTTTTGCATCTCCACCTAAGATGGCTTCAAGTGGTGCTTTTTTGATGCCATACTCTTGTGGGTCTATCACAAACTCTTTTATCACACCATCTTGTAACCTCGATGCATAAGTTACTCCAGATATACCTATCTCATCCATACCCTCTTGTGAACTTACCACTATAGCTGAGTTTGAACCATTTATCTTTAAAGCCTCTGCCATTTTTGGAACAAAAACTTTATCGAACACACCTAGTAAAGATTTTTTAACACCTGCTGGATTTGTAAGTGGTCCAAGTATATTAAATATAGTTTTATCGGGTATAGTTTTACGAATGGGTACTATAAATTTCATAGCAGGATGATGATTACTAGCAAACATAAAACAAAAACCACTCTCTTGTAAAAGTCTAGCTGAATCATCTATGCTTAGGTTTAACCTAATCCCTAACTCCTCAAACATATCAGCACTACCTGA
>CAZSWW010000162.1:0-3785 GCA_964611265.1 uncultured Sulfurimonas sp.
GTTTCAAATGAAGCACCAGTTCTTATAGATAAATTTCTTGATCAAGCTATAGAACTTGATGTTGATGCTATTTGTGATGGAACAGATGTTTACATCGGTTCTGTTATGCAACATATCGAAGAAGCTGGGATTCACTCAGGGGATAGTGCTTGTTCACTTCCACCGATGAGTTTAAGTGATGAGATGATACAAAAAGTTGAAGCACAAACTAAAACTATAGCACTAGGTTTAGGTGTAGTTGGACTTATGAATGTTCAGTATGCAATCTACCAAGATGAAATTTATTTGATAGAGGTAAATCCTCGTGCTTCTCGTACTGTTCCATTTGTTTCAAAAGCTACTGGTATGCCACTAGCAAAAGTTGCAACTCGTGTTATGATGGGTGAAACACTTAGAAGTTCATTAGATTATTATGACAAATACAAAATAGTAAAAGAGGAAAATGGCATCTTAAAGCCAACACTTAAAGACCATGTATCTGTAAAAGAAGCAGTATTTCCTTTCCATAAACTAATCGGTGCAGATTTAACTCTAAGTCCTGAGATGAAATCAACTGGTGAAGTTATGGGTGTTAGTTCAAACTTTGGTATATCATTTGCCAAAGCTCAACTAAGTGCTGGTAATAAGATTCCAACAAGTGGAACTTGCTTCTTATCATTTGTTGATTCAGATAAAGTTCATGCTCCAGAAATTGCAAAAGGTTTAATTGACCAAGGCTTTACTCTTGTTGCAACTAGAGGAACTCAAGCTATCTTAGAAGAAGCAGGTATAGAGTGCAAAAGAATTCTTAAAATCTCTGAGGGTCGCCCAAATATAGAAGATAGTATGAAAAATGATGAGATTTCAATGGCTATAAATACTTCTGATAATAACACTTCTAAAAAAGATGCAGTAGTTATCCGTCAAGAAGTTTTAAAAAGAAGCATACCTTACTTCACAACTCTAAGTGCTGCAAGAGCATTAATCTTAGCACTACAAGAGATGAAAGATGATTCATGGTCAGATGCAAAAGCTCTTCAAGATTTTTTAGCATAAAAAATGCAGTCATTTTAACCCAAACCGACACTACTGTCGGTTTTTTATCTCAAGATGCTAAAAAGCTTTTTGAGATAAAATCAAGAGATACTTTAAAACCATTTATAAAAGTATATAAAGATTTTAAAACTCTTTTAAAACATAAAAATAGAATTCCACAACATCAAAAAAACTTAGTTCGTCGTTCTAAAAAAACAACATTTATAGTAGATAACAAAGCATTTAGAGTTACAAAAAATACTTTAAATTCTAAACTACTTGAAAATCTTACTTGGTACTACTCTACATCAGCAAATGAATCAGGAAAAAATTTTAATAGAAAGTTTTGTGAAGAAAAAGCAGATATAATTGTAGAAGATATAAATTTACTAAATGAATATAGTTCATCAAGTCTAATCAAAATAAATAACTGTAAAAAAAGGAAACTAAGATGAGTAAAATTTTTCAAGCATTTTTAACTGGTCTTTTTTTTACATTCTTACTTGACTTTTTACTATTTTTAGGTGTATTTCTTAACTATATACAATTCTTAGAGATAGACCTTTATTACAATATTTTGTTTGCAGATAACCAAAATATCATAGTTTTTTTACTATTTACTTCTATAATTGGTTATCTTATAACTTATGTAGAAAATACTAAAATCGTTTTAAGTAGCATCCTATTTTTGTTTACATTAGCTAGTTCTAGCCTAATCCCAAAAATTGGTTATGAGATAGGGAAAAAACTACTTATGAAAACAAATGTAACATATAAAGAAAAAAGATATAGTTTTACAGGTGATGCTTACTATGATGGTAGGAAAACTATAACTTTTTATGATTATGAACTTAAAAAAGTTATAGTTTTACAAAAAGACAAATTAATAAAATAATTTTATATTATTTTATTATATGTCCAACAAATTTACTCATATTGTCCATAATCTCTCCACCTTTTCTAAAGCTTAAACCACAAGCCTCATAAGCGAAAAATACACCTGCTTGGTACTTGTTACCATTCGCATCTTTAGGAAAATCTACATACTCTTGATAGACTTTTTTATAGTTATCATACTCACCATCAGTTTGCTCGGCTACCGAAGAATCTTCATTTATGATTTTAGTGTTTGCACCCTCTCTACCAAAAACAGTTTTTTCAACTTGTTTTACACCACTTAATGGTTCAAATGAAGTTTTAAGTAGGTATGGAGAGTCAGGAAATAGGTCACTTAAAATCTTTAGCATCCCTTTTGATTGGAAAAGAAGAGTATAAGCTGGGTTTAGAAGTATCGCTTCTTGATTTTGCATGATGTTTGTAAGTGTAGTTGCAAGTTCTGGTTCATCATGTGCTATATCTTCAAAAGGGTATAGTTTAAACCAGTATTCATACTTGTTTTCATCTGCATCAAAGATACCACCCTCATCATCAAACCCTACATTGTGTAAATACTCAAAATGTGTGTTAAACCCTGCATCTGTAGCTATTTGTTGAAGTAGTTTAGTTGTAACTTCCTCTTCATCATTACCCTCTACTGATGAAAAAAGTATTTTCCAACCATCATAGCGTTCATCGAAAAGTTCAGTATCATCAAAAAGTGTTATAAGCCTTTTAAAATTTTCTCTTATAGCATCATAAACATTGTTAAACTGCTTATCTTCATCCATGTTGTTTTCTTTTAAAATCGCCCATTGTAAAAGTGCTGTTTCAAAAAGTGATGTTGGAGTGTCAGCATTAAACTCTATAAGTTTTATAGGTTTACCATCTATCCCACCAGCCAAATCAAAACGACCATATATATGCCAATGAACATCATTTTCCCAAGATTTCTTAATCATATCTACAAGATTAAAAGGTATTCCTAGGTCAAAAAATAGGTCATTTTCTATAACATACTCAGCACCCTCAACATACATATCGTATATCTCATTTGTCGCACTATAGTAAGCTTCTGCTTCATTTTGAGAGATGCAAACTAACTCATCATTTACATATTTTGTTCCATCACTATCTGTATGCCATGAAAAACCAACCTCTTCAAGAGTAGCATCACTTAGTGGGTTTACTTTTTGAAAGTTTATCATCCTCCATAACCTCTACTAGATGAAGATGAACTTCTTCTAGAACTAGAACCAAAAAAGCTTTTTTTAGATGAACTTCTACTTTTAGAAGCACCTGAAGATTTTGAACGGCTATAAGCACTTTTGTTTGCAGATGCTGAGTTTTTAGAAAAGTTTTTGTTGTTCATAAGAGCATTACCAATCATATTTCCAAGTAAACTACCAGCAGCAACAGCAAGGATAGTCCCAGCTAGTCCCATACCAGCATCTCCAGCACCACTCTGAACAGTTTCACTTGTACCATCTTGAACTTTTTTGTACTCTTGTTCTGCTAAGGCTTTCATCTCAGCTTCGTTCATAAATCGTTCAGTTACATTACCATTTTCATCTCTTTCACGGATGATAGCACGAGATGGACCATCAGTTGGCATCTCCTCGACAACTGTATATTTTCCATTTGGCTGTTGTTCTATCACTAAAAAGCGATTTTGTGCCTTTTCTTGTTGAGAATGTTGCTCTGAACACCCTGTTAATACACTCATCATCATAATACCAGCAGAACCAAGTGCCACACCACTTGCTATCGAAGAAATATGTTTCATTATTTTAATCCTTTTAACCTGAGTTCGACAATATAACACCCAAATATAGGGCAACTAAATGGCAATCTTTTAAAAATTATCCTCTCAACTTAGCTAAGGCTAGGTTTTT
>CAZSWW010000163.1:0-3762 GCA_964611265.1 uncultured Sulfurimonas sp.
TTCTTATACCTTAATAGCATAGATTCATTACCACTAACCCCACCACTGTGTATATAAGTTATTTTTTCATCTGTCTGTTCTTGTAATGCTATCCACATAGAAGGAGCATATAAAAGGTCAAACTCTATACCTGCATCTAAAAGTTTTTTATACATCTCATAAAATTCTGGATATAATTTTGCAAAATGGTATTTCTTTTTTGGTTTTAATATAATTAAGTTTGCTGGTATATTTGCTAGTGCTTGCATCTGTTCTTTTAGATATTCAACATCACCAATACATGGTGTAGTATAGATTTTAAACTCAGGTAAAGCTAATGCTAAAAAAAGTGCTGTTGTTCCTGTTCCTGATGGTGTAGCTAAAACTTTACTCTCTAAGTTAGCATCTCTTAACTCTTTTGCTAAAACTTCTAAACCCTCTTTTGCTTCATCCACTGCTCCACCTTGGTCTATGATAAAAGTTTTTTCATCAAGATTTAGTCTGATAGATGCTATAAAATCTTTGTAGTTTTCATAAGGTATCTCAATATGTTTCATACCTAGATTACAAGCATTAAAAAAGTTTCCACTACTTTGTTCTTTTTGCACTGTTGAGATTGGTTTGGTGTAGTAGATAAACTCCCAACCTTTTGCTTTACACATAGCAGAGATTGCTAACATAGCATTTGATTGAGTACCACCATAAGAGATGATTTTTTGAAATTTACTTGATGGTGTTTGCAGAAGTATATATAGTTTACGGTATTTGTTTCCTGCTAAAAAGGGGTCTATTAAGTCATCCCTTTTTACAAGAAAATCTCTACCGTCTAAAGTAAGTTCAGATATGGTAGATTTAGTATTCATCTATTTTATAGTAGCTTTCTTTTGAAGATTTTCCATTGTTTTTTTCATAACATCTTTAAATTTTTCCATTTTTAGACGCTGTTCTATAAAAGATTTAACCTCAGTAAATGTTCTTACACTTGCTGACCTTTTCTCTTCAAGATAGATGATGTGGTAACCAAATTGAGTTTTAACAGGTTTTTTAGTGATACTACCAACTTTCATAGAGAAAACTTTACTATTAAACTCTGGAACCATTTGACCTTTACTAAAGAAACCTAAATCCCCACCTTTTGGTCCACTAGGTCCAGTTGATTTCTCTTTTGCTAGTTCTATAAACTTAGTTTTTAAGGCACTACCTTTTAATGATTTTAATTCAGCTATAATTTTTTTAGCTTCATCTTCAGTTTTAACTAAGATATGACGAGCATGAACACTCTCTTTTTCATTAAATTCTTCTTGATTCTTGTCGTAGTATGCTTTTAACTCTTTTGCAGAAACTTTTACTTTATCTAACTGTTGTTTTTGCCAAACTTGTATAGCTAACTCTTTTTTAATTCTTGATTGTACTTTTTTAAACTCATTTTTAAACTCTTTTGATTTAAGTACACCAGTTTTTACAGCATCGCCATACACTAACTCTTTAGCAATTAATTGTTGAAGAACCTGTTTTTTAAACTCTTCTTGCTTATCTGCAGGAACTTGGTTAAATCTACCCTGAGTTGCTTCCATAAGTGCATTGTTAACATCTTGAGTTGATATTTTTGCACCATTTACACTTACTAAAACTTGAGCACTTAGTAACGAACCAGTTAATAAAAATGCAGATAAAAATTTTGTTGTTGCTTTCATAGTTATATACTTCCTTTAATCATAAAAAGGAATTTTAGTAAAACTTAACTAATAGTTATTAAATAAAGCATATAAAATGTTAAAATATCTTTATGAAAAAAGCAACAAGAAAAGAGATTCAAGAGATTCACCAACTTTTTATAGAGAGATATAGTGATGCTGTTACTGAGTTAGAGTATAAAGATGCTTATGAACTTGTTATAGCTGTAGCACTCTCAGCACAGTGTACAGATAAGCGAGTAAATATAATCACACCTGAACTTTTTAAAAAATATCCATCAGTTTATGAACTCTCAGAGGCAAACCTTGACGATATAAAAGAGATTATAAAAAGTTGTTCATTTTTCAACAACAAAGCTAAAAATATACATAACATGGCAAAAAGAGTTGTTGAAGTATATGATGGTGAAATTCCTATGAATGAAAAAGACTTACAAACATTAGCAGGAGTTGGGCAAAAAACGGCAAATGTCGTGATGATAGAATACACTGGTGCAAACCTTATGGCTGTAGATACTCATGTTTTTAGAGTTTCACATAGACTTGGTTTAAGTGATGATAAGACTGCCATAAAAACAGAAGCAACACTTGTAAAAAAGTTTAAAAACAATCTTCATGCCCTACACCAAGGTATGGTTCTTTTTGGTCGTTATATATGTAAAGCTAAAAACCCAGAGTGTGATAAATGTTTTTTAACTCAGTATTGTAAAACAAAGGAGACTTTTAAAGTATGATAAAAATTATATTTATACTTTTTTCTGTATTACTTTTTAGTGGTTGTGTAAACAAACATGGTGTATCACTTAAATACTACAGTGATTGTGAAGAGTATTATGACCTACAGGGTTACTACCATAAAGATTGTGGCAAAGATGACCTAATGACTTATAAAGAGATGAAAGTAAAAAAAGATGCTTTACTTGGTAACATAAAACCAACTCCCCCTAAAGGTAATGTTTGGTAGTTTAGCTACTTAACTTAACCTACTTTTCTACATTAATGCCACCTAGGTGGCAAAACTTCTTACAAAATTTTTTTATAATTTCAGCATAAATAAAAAACATAACACACAAGGAGTTTATCATGTTAGTAACACACTATAATCCAAATCTACAAATGAGAGAGTTTAGAAGAGGTTTTGATATATTGAATTCTATGTTAGATGAGTTTAATCCAAAAACGGAAAGTGGATTTAAAACTGACTTTTCTCCAGCTATCAACACTAGAGAGGGTGAATATGCTTACCATGTAGAGGTTGATTTACCTGGTATGAAAAAAGAGGAGATTAACATCCAAGTTGAAGACAACACTCTTGTTATCTCAGGGGAAAGAAAGATAAAAGAGGAGATTAAAGAGGAAAACTACTATAAAATTGAGAGTAGTTTTGGTTCATTTTCAAAATCTTTTTCACTTCCTGATGATGTAGATATTGAAAATATCCATGCAGAATCAACAGATGGTGTTTTAGAAGTAGTTGTACCAAAACTAGAAGTAAAAAAAGTTGAAAAAATCAAAAAAATAGCTATTAACTAAGATGGAGGTGTATTATGGATATTGTAAAAAATGCGAAAAATATAACTAATGAAGTTGAAAAAGGTGTTGAAGTAGTTGGTAAAAAAGTATCAGAAGCTTTTAATAACTTAGCTTCCCATCTACCATTTGCAAATCTTGCAAAAAAAGAAGATAGCACTTTTCATGTAGAGGTTGATCTACCTGGTGTTAAAAAAGAAAATATAGATATAAAGATAGAAGATGATGTTCTTGTAGTAACAGCTGTACGGGAGTATAAAAAAGAGTTATCTCGTGATGATTACTACATCTGTGAAAGTTCTTTTGGAAAGATGCAAAGAAGATTTACTCTTCCTGAAAGTATAGATACATCTAAAGTTGATGCTTCTTTTAAAGATGGTCGCTTAGAGATAGAACTTCAAAAAACGAAAAAAGCAAAACCAAAAAGCATCTCAATTAGATAAAATATAATTCTAATTTAGCATCCATAGTGTATAAACCTGAGTTCGACAATATAACACTCAAATACAGGGTAACTAAACGGCAATCTTTTAAAAAGTATCCTCACAACTTAGCTAAG
>CAZSWW010000164.1:0-3734 GCA_964611265.1 uncultured Sulfurimonas sp.
GATACAGTGGGATATAAGAGTTAAAACGAGGAGCTAATGATGAAAAAAAATATACGAGACCGTTCAGAGTTTTGTGTCACCCGATAGATAAGTGAATTATATCACAACTCCAGGGAGTGTTAGAAATTTTGTGTCAATCCGATAGAATTTTAAATTCTAAAGGAAAGACACAAAATTTCTAACACTCCCAAATATACTTAAACCAAAGAGTAAACCAACTTCTTCAATACTCCAAAGAGAACCTCTCTCTCTTCATCATCCAATATTTCAAATACCTTTTTATCTTTTTGAAGAAGAAGTTTCAAACTCTTTTCTACGATAATCTCACCCTCTGGTGTAATCTCAACGAGCATACTTCTTTTGTCTTTGCTAGAGGGAATACGAGTGATAAATTCTCTTTTTTCAAGTTTTTTTAACAGTTTGGTCATTCCTCCTGAAGAGAAGAGGGTCGCTTCATAGAGTGCTGTTGGGGTCATTATTTTTCCATTAAAAAAGAGTGCTAGTAGGACATCTATTTCGGAGTGAACCAAATTAAACTCTTTTTGTAACAGTATTGATGCTTCATTAAAAAGCTGTTTATAGACAAGCGTTATGGGCAGGGTCAAGCCAAAAACTTCTCTCTCGTCTTTGAAAATATTTTTATAGCAGTTATCTAGGTGTTCTTTTTTCATAAAAGTATTATAACAAAACTATCTTACTAGAAAGAGAGAGTTAAGTATCAAGATGCATAGTGACCCCCAAAAAGACTGTACAAGATACAAGGTTATCCCCTTGGAGTAGCCTTTTTAATACATCAAAATAAACTTCTATAAAAAGTAAATCCAAAATCTATTTTAGAAACACTTCTATCATAATCAGTTAAACTTTCTCTCTTTGAATAATAAAACAATGAAAATTATTATTATTATCCCAACTAATGAAAATATTAAAGCATCACTTTGTCCAAAATTTTGCCAAATATACCCAAAACTTAATGCTCCAAGTGAACTAAAGATTGCAATTCCTCCATAAAATACCCCATACATTGAAGCTTTATTTATGGCATTTACAGATATATAACTTCTTATAGCGTTTAATGAAGCTACTGTAAAGATACCTAAAAATATAAATCCAATCCATATAAAACCTAAGCATATAGCAATAATTGATACTATACCAGATAGATAAGCAAATCTTAAAACATTTTGACTGCCTTTTTTATCGCTCATCACTCCAAAATAATAGCTTGTAAGGGTTTGAGTAAGTGTTAAAACTATTATAAACAGTGGTATAAATGATACCAGATAACCAGCCTCTCTTGCAACAATAATAAAAAATGAATCGCCCATCATAAAAAAGATAAAACAAAAATATATAAATAGAGTTGGAAAAAGTCTGAAATCATCTTTTTCGAATTTGTATTTTTTATCTTTTGATTTGATAGTATCATCATGTACAAAAAAAGAGACTATCAAAACTCCAATAATTCCAGGTATAAGCGTCAATAAAAAGATATTGCGAAGTATATCTTCATCTGTTCCATAAAAATAAAAAATACCAAAAACTACTATAGCACCGAAAAGTTCCCCTGCTATGTCCATCATTTTATGAAATCCAAAAGTTCTTCCACTCTCATTCTTTTTTGAATAAGTAGAGATAAGTGAATCTTTTGAAGCACTTCTTACAGCTTTTCCCATCCTCTCAACCGATCTTAAAAGTGCCACGCTTTGATAAGTACTAGAAAAGGCTAAAAGTGGTTTAGAGATTGCAGAGATTAAATAACCTACGATTAAAAAAGGTTTTCTAATTTGAAATCTATCGCTTAAATATCCAAAAAGTATTCTAAAAATATAAGAAACAAAAGTAGCACTTGCTATTACAACTCCTAGTTTATCAACTCCATCATTTAAAATATAAACGATAAATATTGGTAAAACAGGTGTTATCATAGCCGATGCAAAATCTGTAAAAAAACTGACCATTCCTAAGTAATATATATTTTTATTCATCAAAACAATTTCCCAATCTTTCTAAATCCATACCAGTAAAGTATAATACCTAAAATCAACACCCCTGCAAAATATGGTAACAAATCTATAAACTCAGTCCCCCTAAAAAATACACTTTCACTCCCCTCTATATAATACCTAAGAGGTGAAAATATAGATAGATATTGCAAAAACGGATGCATCGCATATATAGGTGTCCAAGCTCCACTTAAAAAGATTATTGGCATCATAATAATTATAGAAAATTGAGATACTTGCATAATATTTTTTGATATTGCTGCTATAAACAGACCAATTCCAGCAGTTGTAGCAACATAAAAGAATGTAAGAATAAAGAAGTTTAAAAGGTTTCCGTTTATGGGAACATCCAATGAATGAAACAGGATTAATCCAACACTTATACTCACACCAACCATCATAATAATAATTTGAGAGAGTGATTTTGCAAGTATTATAATCTTAGGATTAACAGGCATCAAAAGCATAATATCCCAAGTACCACTCTCTTTCTCTTTTACAAAAGCGATAGCTGTTAAAATAGTCGTAAGCAAAGTTATAACAGATAAAAGTTCACTTACTCCCATAAAGAGTTTTGTATCGGCATTTTGATTAAAAAGTTTGTGCATTTTTAACTCAACTGGTAGTTTTAAGTTATTGAATTTCATTACAATATTTTGAATATATCCTATTGCCATTAAACTTTGTGATGCTGTTGTACTATCTATAAGTATATTTATAGTTGGATTTTGTTTTTTATAGTAATTTTTTTCAAAATCTTCATCAAAAATCATCCCAACCATAATATCTTTGTTATAAATTGCATCACTTAACTCTTTTTGCGATTTATAATATTTTGAAGTTTGAAACTCAGGTGAATGAAGACTAGATAAAACTTTTTTGCTTATTCCACCTGCACTTTTATCTACAACCCCAATGGCTACATTTCTAGCTTCTATCTCCATACCAGTTGCTGCTACATAAACTTCAGCCGTAAAAAAATATATAACTATAAAAACTAAACCAAAAGAGCGAAAAAAACTCAGTAACTCTTTTAAAACTATAGTAAAAAATATCTTCACTTTATCTCCTTTTTAAGAAGCAATAAGCCTGATATAAAAAGTACAATCCCATAACCAAACAACAGTAGTAGATATAATATATTTGTAGATGAATCAAACCCCTGCCCTATTAAAAAAGTATCATAAATGATATGGTTATAATACATCACAGGGTAGATATGAGCTAAAACAAAAGCTTCTCCACTCATAGAGCTAATTGGCATTATCATTCCAGAATACATAAAAGCTGGAAGTATCGTAAGCATAAGTGTAACAATAATAGCTACTATTTGTGATGAGGACATGATTGATACCAATAGTCCAAATCCAAGAGCTACAAAAACATAAAGCTCACTAGCTAACCAAAATAGAAAAAAACTTCCACGAAATGGCAAATCAAAAAGATAAGAAGAGACTAAAAAAACTATGAAAATATTGATCGATACAAGAAAAAAGATGGCTGAGAGTTTTGCTACTAAAAATTCTACTTTTGAAACAGATGAAGAGTAAAAGTTAAAAATAGTTCCTTCTTCTTTTTCTTTAGCTATCAAAAGAGCAGTCATAATAGCAGGAGCAATTAAAAAAACCATACCAATAAGTCCTGGAACTATCATCTCTTCATCTCTTAGAGCCTGATTAAAAAGATTTCTTGTATTTATATTTATCACTCCACTACTATCTATATGAA
>CAZSWW010000165.1:0-3713 GCA_964611265.1 uncultured Sulfurimonas sp.
CTTCTTTCTAAGCAAGTTGGTGTTCCATATATCGTTGTTTTCATGAACAAAGAAGATATGGTTGATGATGAAGAATTAATGGAATTAGTTGAAATGGAAATTCGTGAACTTCTTGAAGAATACGACTTCCCAGGTGACGATACTCCAATCGTAGCTGGTTCAGCACTTAAAGCTCTTGAAGAAGCAAAAACTGGTACTCTTGGTGAGTGGTCAGATAAAATCATCAAGCTTATGGCTGAAGTAGATGCTTATGTTCCTGAGCCTACTCGTGAAACTGATAAAGATTTCTTAATGCCAGTTGAAGATGTTTTCTCAATCTCTGGTCGTGGTACAGTTGTAACAGGTCGTATTGAGCGTGGTACAATTAAAGTTGGTGAATCAGTTGAAATCGTTGGTATCAAAGATACACAAACTACTACTGTAACTGGTGTTGAAATGTTCCGTAAAGAGATGGAACAAGGTGAAGCTGGAGATAACTGTGGTATCCTTGTTCGTGGTATTGCTAAAGATGAAGTTGAGCGTGGTCAAGTTCTTTGTAAGCCAGGTTCAATCAATCCTCACACTACATTTACTGCAGAGATTTATGTTCTAAGTAAAGATGAGGGTGGTCGTCATACTCCTTTCTTCAATAACTATCGTCCACAGTTCTATGTAAGAACTACAGATGTTACTGGTGCTATTACTTTACCAGAAGGTACTGAGATGGTTATGCCAGGTGATAATGTTTCTATTACTGTTGAATTAATTCACCCGATTGCAATGGAAGAAGGTACTAACTTCGCTATTCGTGAAGGTGGTAGAACTGTTGGTGCTGGTGTTGTTGCATCAATCGTTAAATAATTCGCTTTCGCGAATTATTTAATAGCCATTAAAGGTTAATTATAATGAGAGAAGCAATTCACTTAGGTTGTGAGAAATGTACTAGACGTAATTATCACACAACTAAAAATAAAAAGACTCACACTGAGAAGTTTTCTACTAAGAAATACTGTAAATGGTGTAAAGAGCATACAAATCATAAAGAGATGAAACTTTAAGTTTCACTCTTTATGATTATATTAATACATGTAGGTGCATAGCTCCAATGGTAGAGCACCGGATTCCAAATCCGGGTGTTGGGGGTTCGAGTCCCTCTGCGCCTGCCACAAATATTTTCAAAAATTTATTATTAGTAAAACTTTAGAGTTTTATTTATAATAAATGTACTTACAGAAGAAAGTTGATTATGAATATAAATACACATATAAAAAATGCAAAAACAGAATTAGCAAAAGTTATTTTCCCTACTAAGGGACAGGTAAAACAGGCATACATTGCTGTTATAATTGTTGTTACTGTTATTGCTTCGTTTTTAGCATTAGTTGACTTACTTATGTCATCAGTAATGTCTACAATTTTAGGTTAAGGGAAATATATGGCACATCAATGGTACTCGATTCAGACCTACGGAAGTGATAAAGCTGTTAAAGCAGCAATTTTACATATGATTGAAGAACATGGTTTAGAAGATCACATTACAGAGGTTATAGTTCCTACTGAAGATGTTATAGAAGTAAAAGATGGAAAGAAAAAAGTATCTGAGAGATCTTTATATTCTGGATATGTTTTTGCACAGATAGATTTAAATACGGAGATTCAACATATGATTCAAGGTATACCTAAGGTATCTGGATTTATTGGTGAGGGTAATATACCAACACCATTAAGTGAACATGATATTAATGTGATTCTTGATCGTGTTAATAATCGTGCAGCACCAAAACCAAAAATCTTTTTTGATAATGGTGAAATGGTTCGCATTATAGATGGACCATTTGCAAACTTTACAGCGACTGTTGATGAGTATGATTTAGAACATGGTACTTTAAAACTAAATGTTTCGATTTTTGGAAGAGCAACACCTGTTGATATCTCTTATACTCAAGTTGAAAAAATAATTTAATCTCAAATAAGGAAATAATATGGCAAAGAAAATAACAGGTTATATCAACCTACAAATTGATGCTGGTAAAGCAAACCCTGCTCCACCAGTTGGACCAGCACTAGGGCAGCGTGGTGTTAATATCATGGAGTTTACAAAAGCGTTTAATGAAAAAACAAAAGATTTAATGGGATTTAAAGTTCCTACAGTGATCACTGTTTATTCTGATAGAAGTTTTACTTTTGTTACTAAGCAACCAACTGCTGCTGCACTAATTATGAAAGCTGCTGGACTTAAAAAAGGTACAGATAACCCTCTTAAGAACAAAGTAGGTAAATTAACTAAAGCACAACTTATGGAAGTTGTTGAAAGAAAAATTGTTGATTTAAACACTGATGATAAAGATATGGCTATGAATACTATATCTGGTACAGCTCGTTCTATGGGTGTAGATATCGTAGATTAATCTACTATTATATCATGAACCACAGTGATACAAAATATTTGTGGAAGAATTGAAAGATGGAGAATTTGAAAATGAGTAAAAGATATAAACAATTATTAGAAAAAATTGATGCTACTAAATCTTATAGTGTAGTTGAAGCTACTGCTACTATTAAAGATTTAAAAAGTGCTAAATTTGATGAAACTGTTGAAGTAGCATTAAACTTAAATGTTGATCCTCGTCATGCTGACCAAATGGTTCGTGGTGCAATCGTACTACCTCATGGTACAGGTAAAACTGTTCGTGTAGCTGTTTTTGCTAAAGGTGTTAAAGCTGATGAAGCAAAAGCTGCTGGTGCTGATATCGTTGGTACTGATGATTTAGTTGCTGATATTAAAGAGGGAATTTTTAACTTTGATGTAGTTGTTGCTGCACCAGATTGTATGGGTCTTGTTGGACAAATCGGTCGTATTTTAGGGCCAAAAGGTCTAATGCCTAACCCTAAAACTGGTACTGTAACTCCAAATGTTGCTCAAGCTGTTAAAAATGTTAAAGGTGGACAAGTTAACTTTAGAGTTGATAAAAAAGGTAACATCCATGCAGGTATTGGTAAAGCTAGTTTTGAAGCAAAACAAATTGAAGAAAACTTCAATGCACTTTTAATTGCTATCAATAAACAAAAACCAGCTTCTGCTAAAGGTAGATATATTAAATCAGGTTCTCTTAGTTTAACTATGAGTCCAGCTGTTAAATTAGATACTACAGAACTTTTAGATATTAAATAATTTTTAGTGTTCCACATTTTGTGGAGCATTATAAAGTTACTTAAATTATGGTAACTGCATTTTATGGACTGAAGATATAGGTGTGGATTTTTATTCTACTTAATTTTAACCTATTGAAGTAAAGCAAATTATTTGCCGAAGATGTCTGGAAAGGAGAAATTCTATGACAAAAACACAAAAAGCTGAAATTATTGAAACTCTTTCAAATGAATTCAAAACTGCTCAATCTGTAATCTTCTGTGATTATAAAGGTTTAACAGTTGGTGAACTTGAAGGTTTAAGAAAAATTGCTCGTTCTAAAGAAGCAAAAGTTCAAGTTGTTAAAAATACACTTGCTACTATTTCACTTAAAAATGCTGAACTTGAAGGTATCGAACTTAATGATACTAACATTTTAGTATGGGGTGAAGATTCTGTTGCTACTTCTAAAGTAGTTGCTGAATTTGCTAAAGATAACGAAACATTTGTAATTAAGTCTGCTTATATTGACCGTGAAGTAGCTGATGCTGCTAAAGTTGAAGCATTTGCTAAACTTCCAGGTCGTGAAGAGTTACTTGGTATG
>CAZSWW010000166.1:0-3712 GCA_964611265.1 uncultured Sulfurimonas sp.
TATAGATGATATAACAGTTGATATGGTTAAAAAACAGATAGATAAGGTTTTAGATGAAAAATAGTAAAATCCTTATATCTATAGTAACTGTAGTATATAACGGTGGTGATTTCTTAGAAAAAACTATAAAAAGTGTATTATCTCAAAGTTATGAAAATATTGAGTATATCATAGTAGATGGTGCTTCTCGTGATAACACTCTTGATATAATTAAAAAGTATAAAGATAAAATCAGCATAGTCGTAAGTGAAAAAGATGATGGGCTTTATGATGCTATGAATAAAGGTTTAAAGTTAGCTAGTGGTGATTTTATAAACTTTATGAATGCAGGAGATATATTATACACAAAAGATGCAGTTAAAAATATAGTTTATAGTATGGATGATATAGATACTTTGTATTATACTAGAGCAAAAGTTATTAGTAAAAGTGTGGGTTGGATATACCCTCCTTATGAAACTAATGATTATAAAAAATGGTTGAGTTTAAACCTACCAAACCATCAGAGTATGTTTTTTCCAAAATCATTTTATAAAGATTTTTTTTATGATTTGAGATTAAAAATAGGTGCTGATGATGACTATAAGTTATTTGCATTAAATAGATGTAGAGTTGAGTTTATAGATGAGATTTTTGTAGAATTTTCAAGAGATGGAGTGTCAAGTAATCATAAAAGTTTGAAGTTGTTTAAGCAACGAGTAAAAGAGAGTTTTATACGAAATTTTAAACATAAAAGATATATTCGTTTTATGATAGACCCATATAAACTTTTGTTGATGTTTCTTATAAACTCTTTGTTTGGTGAAAAAAACTTTCATAAGTTTATAAAGTTTGTCGTTAAACTAAAAGGTTAAGTATGAAGTTTAGTGTAAGTTTATCTGTTTATGAAAAAGATGATGCTACTTACTTTAAAGAAGCATTACAAAGCATCATAAACCAAAGTTTAGTACCAAATCAGATAGTTTTAGTCGTAGATGGTTTTATAAACAAAGATTTAAAAAGTGTTATAGAAAGTTTTAATCATAAGTGTATAAAACTAAACATAGAGTTTGATGTGATATATCTTGAAAAAAACCGTGGTCATGGTGAAGCTAGAAAGATAAGTATAGAAAAAGCTAAGTATGATTTGGTTGCACTTATGGATGCTGATGATTTGGCAAGATATGAGCGTTTTGAAAAACAAATAAATATCTTTAAAAATGATGCTGAGGTTAGCCTCGTTGGTGGTCAGATTATGGAGATAAATCATAAAACTAAAAAAAAGATAAGTATAAGAGAAGTTCCATCAAAAGATGAAGAGATAAAAGAGTACCTAAAAACAAGATGCCCATTTAACCAGATGAGTGTTATGTTTAGAAAAAAAGATGTTTTAAAAGCTGGAAATTATATAGATTTTTACCATAATGAAGATTACTACCTATGGGTTAGGATGTATCTAAAAGGTTTTAGTTTTTATAATCTTGATGAAGTTCTTGTAGATGTTAGGGTAAATGAAGAGTTTTATAACCGTAGAGGTGGTTTAAAATATTTTTTAAGTGAGATGCGATTACAAAAGATTATGTATGAAAATAGTATAATATCTTTTAGTAGATTTGTATGTAATGTTTTAGTTCGGTTTATAGTGCAAGTTGTTTTAACTGATGGGATTCGTGGGTTTGTATTTCAAAAATTGTTTAGGAAAAAGATTGATGGCTAAAAAAGTTATAGGTTATACAACTGGTGTTTTTGATATGTTCCACATTGGGCATCTGCATCTTTTAAAAAAAGCTAAAAATAGATGCGATCACCTTATAGTTGGGGTTAGTACAGATGAGTTGGTTTTATCATATAAAGATAAACTTCCAATCATCCCGTTTAAAGATAGGTTGGAGATAATATCTGCTTTAAAAGTTGTTGATGAGGTTGTAGCCGTTTCAGATAGAGATAAAAAACAAGCATATCTTGATGTTGGCTATGACATACTATTTGTTGGAGATGATTGGAAAGGCTCAGAGATATTTAATGAACTTGAACTTTTTTTAAAGCCATTTGGTGCTAAAGTGAACTACTTTAAGTACACAAAAGAGGTTTCATCTACAAAGTTTAGAGATATTTTAACCACTATCTCAGATAATGAAAGTTAAAGATTATGTTTATCTACTCAACTTGGGAAAAAATATGTCAAGATATATCTAAGAACTATAAAACGATAACACTAAACCAGATTTTAGACTGTGATAGAGATGAAAAATATATAGTCATAAAACATGATGTTGAAACAAACCCACAAAAAGCACTTGACTTGGCAAAGATAGAACATAGACATAACATAAAAGCTACATACTATGTTCAAGCAGATTTAGTAGATAAACACCATAAAACACTCCAACAGATAGCATCTCTAGGACATGAAGTAACTTATCACTATGATGTGTTAGATGCAAATGGTGGGGATTTTGAAAAAGCGATAGTTGAGTTTTCTACCAATGTAAAAAAGTTTGAAAAGTATGGTTTTAAAGTGCAAACAGTTTGCCCACATGGTAACCCCATAATGCTTAGAGATGGTTGGAGTTCTAACAAAGATTTTTTTAGAAAAAGTGATGTTCAAGATTTGTTTAGAGAGATTTTAGATGTTGTTGTTGAGTTACCAAAAAAAGTAGATTATACTTATATATCGGATGCTGGGTATGGCTTTAAAGAGATAGTAAATATACAAAACAATGACCTAAAAAATAACGGTGATATAGATATAAAAGATGCTAAAGAACTCTTAGAGATTATCTCTAAAAAAGATAGAGTTATCTTTAGTACACATCCACATAGATGGGAAAAAAATAGGTTTAAATTTTTACTCAATGTTTACATCTTTAAAGTTGTAAGGTTTATAGCTAGAAAAATATCTAAAATACCAATACTAAAAAAGATAATATCAAGATATTATTTTTTAGCTAAAAAGATATAAAATGAACCAAAAAGAGTTAAAACAACTACATAACAAAATCCTAGAGATTGTTGAGTATTTTGATGAGTTTTGTAAAGAAAACGGTATAACTTACTACCTTATGGGTGGTAGTGCTTTAGGTGCTATAAGGCATCAGGGGTTTATACCGTGGGATGATGATTTTGATGTTTTTATGGACTTTGAAAACTATAGTAAGTTTTTAGATATAGTTGATGCTAAGTTAGATAAAACTAGATTTTACTTTCAAAAAGAGAACACTAAAGAGTGGTTGTTATACTTTAGTAAGATACGGATAAATGGTACAACTTTTATAGAGGAAAATTTAAAAGACAAAGATATGCATCACGGTATATACATAGATATAATGTGTCTAAATAATGCGAGTAATCTTAAAAGCATAAGATATATGCAATACCTTAGTGCAAGAGTTTTAAGTGCCATAGCTTTAAGCCATAGTTCTTATAAAACAGATTCTTTGTTTAAAAAGATTATGCTATATTTTGCAAAGTATTTGGATAATGATTTTGTAAAAAACACATTACTTGGTTTTGTAAGATACTTTAACTCTAAAGAGAGTGATTTAGTTGGACACTTTTTTGGTCGTGCATCTTTTAGCAAAACATCTTTTAGTAAAAACTACTTGGGTAAACAAAGATATGTAAAGTTTGAACATCTTACCCTACCAGTAGCATCAGAGGTTGAAAAATACTTAACACTTAGGTATGGAAAAGATTATATGCAACTACCATCAGAGGAAGTAAAAGCACAGTA
>CAZSWW010000167.1:0-3686 GCA_964611265.1 uncultured Sulfurimonas sp.
AAATTCCACCATACTCTTTACAAGCATCTTTTACTTCTTGATTTCTTTTACCTTTTCCTATCATACCTTTTGAACCATTTTTTAGCATAGTTGGAGAAAAACTATCCATTCTGTAACTAGTAGTTGGTCCTGCACTTCCGATAGGATCACCTGGTTTTGGTGGAGTTGGCCCAACAAAATAGATGATACTTCCCTCTAAATCAAATGGTAACTCTTCACCAGCTTCGATTAGATCTACAAGTCTTTTATGTGCAGCATCACGAGCAGTAAAAATAGTACCATTTAAATAAACTATATCACCAGATTTTAATTCTCTAGTTTGTTCTTCTGTTAACGGTGTTGTTAAATTATAAGTTTTTGACATTTTATCTTCTCTCCCCTATATTGTTATATGTGTGTGTCTTGAACTATGACATTGAACATTTACTGAAACTGGTAATGATGCAATATGACAAGGGTTTGCTTCTATATGAACAGCAAGTGCAGTTTTTGTACCACCCATACCCATAGCTCCAATTCCAAGATTATTTATCTCAACCATCATTCTCTCTTCAAGTTCAGCCATTTCTGGGTCTTCATTTACGCTACCTATATCACGAAATAATGCATGTTTAGAAGATATACAAGCTTTCTCAAAAGTACCACCAATACCAACACCAACAGTTATTGGAGGACAAGGATTAGGACCAGCATCACTAATAACCTCTTTTACATACTCAACTATACCATCTTTTCCAGCAGCAGGTGGAAAAACTCTTGCACGAGAAACATTTTCACTACCACCACCTTTAGCAGCATATTCTATATCTATCTTATCTCCAGCTACCAAATCAAAATGGATAATAGCAGGTAAGTTATACCCCACTTTATCTTTAAGGTTTGCACGAGAAAAAGGCTCACAAGTTGAAGCTCTAAGATAAGCATCTGTATAACCTTGTTCTGTTCCTTTGTTAATAGCATCTCTTAAAAGACCACCTTTGATTTTTACATCTTCACCAACATTTACAAAAAATACTGCTAAACCAGTATCTTGACATAATGGTCTTTTCTCATCTTTTGCAATATCAGCATTTTCAAGAATTTGTCTAATAACCTCTTTACTTACAGGTGATTTTTCATTTTCCATCGCTTCTTTTAAAGCATCATAAGCATCTTGAGGTAAATCTGTTCCACAATGTACTATGATATCTCTGACAGCTTTCACTATAGTATCAAATTCTATCTCTCTCATTTTAAAATTCTCCAAAAATTATATATAACAGTTTAACAGTTTTTTTATAAATTATGCTTAAAATATTTTACTTGGGTAAGTATTTTACCAACCGTAGACCCAATAACTATCCCACTTAATAAAGATGGAAGGTATACAGCTATATTTAAAAGTTCATTATTTTTTAGTGATATAAATCCAAGTATAAGAAAAAGATAAGGTACAAGTCTAAAAGGTGAAAAACTAGCTTTCCCACCCTCTTTCATACTTTTTAAACTTACTATCTTAATCTTTTTCTTTTCCTCTTTTACTATCTCTTTTAAATCTAACTCTTCAACTGGTGCATCATTTATAGGCTCATCATCATAAAGTTCATGAGGGTCTTCTATCTCATCAAGTAAATCCCTTTTTTCTTCTATATTTTTAGCTTCTATTTGTTTTACAACCATTTTTCTATGGGCAAAAGATGAACCAACTATTACAAAGAAACTACTTAAAAATGCTATTTGAAGATTTATAAAAAATTCAAATGAATAAAAGTAACTAACTAATATCAGAAGTTCTGATATAGCTACAATCTTAATACTCTTTTTCACCATAATCCAAATCATCATCTTTTTCATCATCTAATTTTTTCTTAACTGCATATCTAGGTTCTTTAGACAAATCTTGCATAACTTTGTACTGTTTTGAATAGGCTTTATAAACATTTAGTATTGCAGCAGCAACACCTACAAATACACCTATAAAAAATGTCCAACCAATCTCTGTTATACTTCTTATCAAGTAGCCAAGCCCTACCCCCATCAAAACAGCCACAACCATAGAGATGCCAAGAGACAAATCATCAGCTGCTTCTATGATAGGTTTTATACGAGGTTTATGCTCTTCTTCATTAGCCATTATTTTGTTATCTCTTTAAATACTTTTGCACTTGCTTTTATAGCATCTTCTACCATCTCATCAGTAGTCGCAGTTGAGATAAAACCTGTTTCATAAAGTGAACAAGCAAAATAAAAACCTTCAGCTAACATAGCTTGATGAAATTTTGCAAAAAGTTTAGCATCTGTTTTTGTTGCATCATCAAAGTTTTTAACCTCATTTTCATTAAAGAAGAAACCAAACATACTACCACGAGTATCTACTTGCATAGTTATACCACAAGCCTTAGCTTCTTTTTCCATACCATTTACAAGTCTTTTTGCTCTTTCATTTAAAACCGATATAACTTGTCCATTTTTCTTAAGTTTTGTAAGTGCTGCAAAACCAGCTGCCATAGCTACTGGGTTTCCACTAAGTGTTCCAGCTTGATAAACTGGACCCTCTGGTGAAAGCATAGCCATTATCTCAGCTCTTGCACCAAATGCACCAACTGGCATACCACCACCTATAACTTTACCTAAAGTAACAATATCTGGTTTTACACCTGTTATAGACTCAGCACCATTTATAGTTGCACGAAAACCACTCATAACTTCATCAAATATAAGCAAAGTTCCATTCTCATCACAAATACTGCGAAGCTCATGTAAAAACTCTTTATCTGCTGGAACAAGACCCATATTTCCTGCTATTGGCTCTATAATAACACAAGCTATATCACTATACTCTGAAAAACATTTTTTTACACTCTCTATATTGTTGTATTCAGCTAAAAGGGTATGTTTTGTAAAATCACGAGGAACACCTGGGCTTGATGGGTTACCAAAAGTAGCAGCACCACTACCAGCTTCTACAAGTAAACAATCACTATGACCATGATAACACCCTGTAAATTTTACTATATCATCACGACCAGTATAACCACGAGCTAAACGGATAGCACTCATAACAGCTTCTGTTCCACTACTAACAAATCTTACTTTATCGATAGAATCAAAAAATGAAACAACTAACTCTGCTAAATCTGTTTCAGATTCAGTAGGTGCACCAAAACTAAGTCCATGTTTTACTGCGTCCATAACTGCTTTTTCTATGCTTTCATCTCTATGACCAAAAAGTAAAGGACCCCAACTCTGAACAAAGTCAACATACTTGTTACCATCTATATCTTTTAAGTAACCACCCTCACCCTCTGCTATAAAAATTGGACTTCCACCCACACTGCTAAATGCACGAACAGGAGAATCAACTCCACCAGGAATAAGTGTTTTTGCTTTTTGAAATGCTTCTAATGATGTTTTTGTATTCATTTTTTACCTTAATTATTTATATTATCATTTTGTATTATAGCTAATAATTTTTTGCATACCTTTAAAGATAAGTAACTTATCTACTTTAGCCGTTGGAAAAACTTTTAAAAATTTTTGTGCATCTCCACCAGTTAAAATAATCTCTTCACTATAGGAAATAACTTCATTATATAATGTTTTTAAATATCCATAAGTTATAGCATCTTGGGAATTCTTTGGTAATATTGTTAAATCTATATCGAAATTAAACTCATAATCAAGAGCAGATGAAATATTTTTGTAAG
>CAZSWW010000168.1:0-3620 GCA_964611265.1 uncultured Sulfurimonas sp.
AATCTGGTGGTCGTGGTCAATTTGGTCATGTTTACCTTACTGTTAAACCAGGTGAAAAAGATACAGGTTTTGTATTTACTAATGCTATCAAAGGTGGATCAGTTCCAAGAGAATTTATTCCAGCTGTTGAAAAGGGTTGTAGTGAAGCTATGCAAACTGGTGTTCTTGCTGGTTATCCAATGGAAGATGTTGATGTTACACTTTACGATGGTTCATACCATGATGTTGATTCAAATGAGATGGCATTTAAACTTGCTGCATCAATGGGATTCAAAGAAGCTTGTCGTAAAGCATCTCCATCAATCCTAGAGCCAATGATGAAAGTTGAAGTTGAAGTTCCTGAGGAGTCTATGGGTGATGTTATCGGTGACCTTAACCGTCGTCGTGGACAAGTTAACTCAATGGGTGACAGAAGTGGAAACAAAATTGTTGATGCTCATGTTCCATTATCTGAGATGTTTGGTTACTCAACTGACCTTCGTTCTGCTACTCAAGGTAGAGCAACATACTCTATGGAATTTGATCACTATGCTGAAGTTCCTAAAAATGTTTCTGAAGAGATTCAGAAAAAGAGAAACGGTTAGTCTTAACCGTTCTCTAAATACTTCCTTTTTGGAAGTATCTAAAAAATACTTTTAATCTTCTTTCCTACTAAACAATCTTTTTACAAATGAAAAAACCGTTCTGAAAAAATACAATACTAAATATATAAAAAATGTATATAAAAGTGGATGTACATAATTACCCATAACTTGCATATTTGCTAGTCGTTCAGTTGGGTTAGATAGTAAGTCTGGATGCATAATAAGCATCAACATAGTTAGTAAACCTGTGTAAACAAAGAGTTCTTTTTTTATTATATTTATCATAATCTTATTTTATCATTTATAAGTAAATTCTTCATCTGTGTTTGGTCTTCCATCTAGTGTTAGGTATGGTTTATAGTGTGATTTATATGATAGGCTAGGGCAATCTTTTACATAGTAACCTAAGTATATCCATGCTTTTTGTGTCTTTTGTGCAAATTTTATCTGTTGATATAGTGACAATTTACCAAGTGAATATTCAGAATAATCAGGGTCATAGTAAAAATATATAGATGATATACCATCTTCAAGTATATCTATAAGGTCAACACCTATAAGCTTATCATCATCGAAGTATAATACTTCATATCCAAACTCATTATGACCATCGACAAATGAACTAAAATAATGTTCAGGTGTAGTCTTTTTATAGTTCCAATCTTTTTTATCTCTCATAAAAAGGTGATATTTTTCAAAAAGTTCTAAATGTTCTTTTGTTAAAGATGGTCTTCGTATAATGCTTTTTAAGTCTTTTGCTTTGTTTATAACTCTTCTTTGTGATTTTGAAAATTTGAAATTTTCTACATCTATCTTTATACTTTGACACTCTGAACAAGATGAACAAATAGGACGGAAAAACATTCTACCAAATCTTCTATAACCTCTTTCTATGAGATTTTGACAAGATAGTGTGTCACAATGGTTTATAACTTTATAGTAAGTTGTTTGCTCCTTATCTTCAAGATAAGAGCATTTGTCATTTGAGGAAAATTCTTTAAGTATATTCATAGTGTTATTTTGACATAATTTATATAAAAAAGGTAAATTATGGAAATCTTTTTAAGATATAAAACTTTAATATTTAGAATACTTGGTTCTTTTTTACTTTTATTTAGTTTATTGATTCAGTTTTGGGATAATACTAAAGAGTTAAGTGAAAATGAGAAAGCTACTATAAGGGTAGCACGAATGGAAGCTAGTGTAAAAGGTTCAAATAATCAGTCACAAGCATCTAAGCCAGATACTTCAAAGTTTGTAAACAATATAAAAAATTCAAAAGAGGAACAATCAAAATATATAACAATATTTTCTTTTATATTTGGTATTGGATTTCTTGGATATAGTTTTTTAAAAAAAGATGAGGAACTATAAAAGTTTATCTTTTAATCTTTTAAAAAACTCATTTTCATCTTTGAGGCTGAGATTAGCATCTCTTAGTTTTTCTCCCCACATAGGGTTTGGAAAGTAACTATCATCTTCAAATCTAGCCATTACATGGATGTGAACACGGGGTAACATATTGGCAAAAGATGCCATATTTATCTTTGTTGGGTTATAGTAATTTTTCATCTCATCTTCAACTATATCATATATAGCCCATAGTTGAGTCCGTAACTCTTTTGGCATATCACCTAACTCTTTATACTCTTTTTTTGTAAAGATTTTAAGCCACGGAATTTCACTTTTTTCTGTTTCTATATAAAAATTATTGTCTTCATAAATTATCATTTTGTATTATAACAATATAACTTTAAATATTAAGATATAATTTTATGAGGTTGGTAAGGTTTAAGTTAAAATAAGAGATAATTTTATATATTTAATAAGGATTAAACATGAGTAAACACAAGTCAAAAATAGCGAAAATATTTGAACATCCTATGTCTGGAAATATTGACCATAAGAAAGTTGTAAGTGCATTGGAGCATTATGGAGCGAAAGTAGATATGTCAAAAGAGCATCGTGCAATGATACACTACAATGGGAAAGAACATTCTATGACTATTTCACATAGAACTGAACTTAGTAAAGATTCTATCGCAAAACTTCGTCACTTCTTAGAAGAGGTTGGTCTTACTCCAGATAAGCTTTAAGAAAAAAGGTTTTAAACCTTTTTTCATTTTTAGTCTCTGTTTCTGCTACGGCTAGAACTTCCACCACTACGAGAACGGTTACCTTTGTAACCACCACCATCACGATTTCTGTTGTTATTACCTCTATAGCCACCACCACTACGACCTCTTCCACGACCACGACCTCTACCATCATTACGACTTTCAGCTCTTTTTAATATAGCTTCAATCTTGTCAGCAGGGATACCAATAGAGTTTGGACCTTTTATAGTTTGTTTATCAAGTATCATAGATACAAGTTTAAACATAATCTTTTCTTCATCAATATCTTCTTTTAACATATCTATGATTTGGTGTGCTTCATCATAGATGTGTTGGTCTTCGATATTTTTAACAATAGTTTTTAAGTTGTTTTGTCTAAGGTCATTTTTACTAGGTACAAAAGCATGTTCCATAGTAGTTCCAATTTTAGCCTTAATTCTCTGAAGTTCTTTAAACTCTAAAGGAGTTAAAAGTGTAATAGCTTTACCTTTAGTTCCAGCACGACCAGTACGACCGATACGGTGAACATAACTCTCAGGGTCAAAAGGGATATGGTAGTTAAAAACATGAGAGATGTTGTTTACATGGATACCACGAGCAGCAACATCAGTAGCAACTAAAACTTTTACAGAGTTGTTTTTGAACCCTTTTATAACAGTTTCTCTTTGTCTTTGCTCCATATCTCCATGAAGACCATTAGCTAAGTAACCAGCATTACTTAGAACATTGCTAAGTCTATCAACTTCACTTTTTGTTCTACAAAATACAACTGATTTTGTACTTTCTTGTGCATCCATAAGTCTGATGATAGCATCATCTCTTTCAGATTCATCTATAACATAATACTCTTGAGTAATATCAGAATTTGTAGTTTCACCTTTAGTGATAGAGATAAACTCAGGATTATCTAAAATTCTTT
>CAZSWW010000169.1:0-3617 GCA_964611265.1 uncultured Sulfurimonas sp.
GGCATATGGATACCACTCTCAATGATGCTAGTTGCTATCATAAGGTCATATTCCCCTGCTTCAAACTTTAGCAACTCTTTTTCTGTTTGAACGGCACTTATCTTTGAGTGTAGCATCACGATTCTCAAGTCTGGTAAAATCGCTTTTAATTCACCTAGTTTTATAGGCATATGGTCTATAGAGTTATGCACATAAAAAACTTGCCCACCACGGCGAAGTTCTCGCATGATAACCTCTTTTATAAGCTTTTCATTATACTCTTTTACAAAAGTTCTAACACCTTGTCTCTCACTAGGTGGAGTTAAAAGTTGGCTCATAGTTTTTATGCTACTTAGTGCTTGATTTAGTGAACGAGGTATAGGGGTAGCACTCATACTTAACATATGAACAGTTGAGTAAAGCTCTTTTATCTTCTCTTTTTGCTTTACTCCAAACTTATGTTCCTCATCAACTATAACAACACCTAAGTTTTTAAAATCTAGCCCAAACAAAGAGTGAGTACCAACAACACAATCAAGTTCCCCTGATGCCAATGCACTTATGATGTTTTTCTTATCTTTAGCACTTACAAATCTATCTAGCCTTGCATATCTGATGCCCATATCTTTAAATCTTTCATCAAGACTTCTAAAATGTTGAGCAGAAAGCAAAGTTGTGGGAACTATAAAAGCTGACTGATAGCCTGACTTATAAGATGCATAGATAGTGTTCATAGCAACCTCAGTTTTACCAAAACCAACATCACCACTTAAAAGTCTATCCATTATGTGACCTGAACTCATCTGAGTGATAATCTCATCTATAGACTGAGTTTGGTCTTCTGTGTAGTCAAACCCTGCAAGTTTTTGAAATGCTTTTAACTCAGATTTATCTATATTTATCTTAGGTGATTTTATAAGTTGTCTTGCTGCTGCTGTGTTTACTATGCTTCCAGCTATCTCAAAAAGTCGTTTTTTAACTTTGGCTTTTAGTTTGCCAAAACTACCTTTTCCAAGTCTATCAAGAACTGGAGTTGAACCACCACTAGCCATATAACGGTCTATAAAGTCTAAGTTTTCAACTGGTAAAAGGATTTTATCATCACCAACATACTTTATAACTAGAAAATCTTTGATGCCACCTAAAATCTCAGTTTGTTCTATCTTTTCAAATATCCCAACACCATAATCCTCATGAACTACATAATCTCCAGCTTTTAAATCATCTAGTAAAATAGAACTTTTTCGTCTTCTTCTTTTTTTATCAGGTTTGTTTAGTGAAACAACTAACTCATCTTTTGAGATGATATTTAAGATATATGGAGCATAAACTTTTTCTATATCATCTCTATCGAAGATGCCAACTTGCTTCATTACAGCTTCATTTGCACCTATCAGAGTTATCTTTTTAGTTTTATGAACTTTTAGTAGTGTATGAAAATCAGCAACTACTAAATCTTTATAATTATCAGTATCTGGTAATATCTCTAAGTTAAACTCTTCACGGCTTAGAGTTGGTTCATTTAGTGCATAAGCATCTACTAAAATACCATCTAACTCTCTTATAAGTTTTACATTTTTACCATTTAAAAAGTTTGAAGCATTATTTTGTAGATACCAAAGTCCTAAAGATGCTACATCTTTTTCTAAAGTATCAAATTCACTAACTTCTATCTTTTCATTGATACTATTAAACTCTTCTTCACTAAAAGAGTAAAAAGCAGGACAAAGTTCAAAGCTATCTAGTTCATCTTTTGATGTTCTTTGACTCTCTAGTTCAAACTGTTTTATCTGCTCTATCTCATCATCAAACAAAGATATTCTATATGGTTTTTCTGATGCTGGTGGATATATATCTATAATATCGCCACGAAAAGAGATCTCACCCTCAACTTGCACCATATCTACAAAACTATAACCCCAAAAAAGCATCTTTTCTTTAAACTCTTTTAGATTTATATTTTCACCAAATTCTATGGTTGTGGCATCTAAAAGTTCTTTATTTGGTAGATTAAAAAGTAAAGTTTTTAATGGACTTATAATAAGTGGTTTTTTCTTAGCTTTGTAGTAGATGCGAAGAGCTGAGAAGAGTTGGTGTAACTCCTCCTTATATGTTCGTAAATCATCTCCAAAAGATGCACGAAAATCAGGAAAAAGTAAAACATCTTTTTTAAAGAATTTTGCTACACTTTCTAACTCTTTAGCCTCTTTAAAATCTTCACATATAAGAAGTTCTAAATCTTGCTTTTTAGTAGTTTTTAGGTACTCATATAATACACTTTGTGACATATTATTTAAACTGCTATTTATTAATTTGTTGTTTTTGAGTAGTGATTTTTTGGTTTGTATCTTTTAGTACAGAATTACCCTCAAAAATACCTTTAGCTTCTATAACAAGTTCAGAAGATTCAAGTGTACCACTGATTCTTCCACCAGCTTTTATCTCTACCCTAGCAGAGTTTACATTACCCTCAATACTACCTTGAACTACAAGTCTTGTTGTAAAAATATCACCTTTGATGCGACCATTTTTACCTATATTTACCTCTTTTTGAGAGTTTATAATCCCCTCAAATTCACCATCTACATATAAGTTACAAGAGAGAGTCATCTCCCCTTTGATTGAACTACCTTTTGTGATGATGGTAGTGTCTGAGTCGGTCTTTGTACTTTTATTTGAGCTGTCGCTGCTATTAAAGATTGCCATGGTATTTTCTTTTCCTTTTCAAATATCTCACTGTAATTTTTCATATTCCATTTTACAAAATAATATGGATTAATTGCTTTATATAAGAATCTTATCTCATAATGTAAATGTGGTCCACTACTTAAACCTGAATTACCAGTATATGCTATGAGTGTACCCTTTTTTACAAACTGGCGAGATTTTACCACAATTTTGTTTAAATGCCCAAAATTTGTTCTAAAACCATAACTATGCTGAAGTATTACTAAGTTTCCAAATCCACTACTTTTATGAAAACCTGCCCATTCAACTATGCCATCTGCTGGAGCATATACAGGTGTATTCATCTTTGCTCTCATATCTAAGCCACGATGAAACTCTTTTCTTTTTAGTGTTGGATGGATTCTATAACCAAATTTACTTGTTATTCCCTTATATTTAATAGGTGAACCACTTGGTATAAGTTGTAAAAGTGTAGCTCTATGTTGAGAACTTTGTTTAGCACTATCTACTCTCTCTTGAAGTGAACTAGATTCAATTGGATTTAGACCTATTAATACCTCTATTTCAGAAAGAGAATCTGACACTGAATTTAGTTCATTTTTTTTAGCTATTAAAGCTACATTAGTTTTTTCTATCTCTTTTTTTAAATTTGAGTTTTTATTTTTAAGATTATTATAGGCTTCTTTAACCTCTAATCGTTTAGACTCAATATTTGATACTTCTTTATCCAGATATAAAATTGTTCCAACTGCGATAACAGCTACAATTCCAAAAAAAACCAATGTATAAAATATAACATTTTTAACAAATTGATGAAAATTAAGCTGTTTAATACCATTGTCATCATGAATTGTTATTGTAAAATGATCATCCATATTTAACCTTTTTGTACTAGACTTCTTGCATAACCTAGTGAAAAGAAACTATCACCCTTAGCACATCACTTTTTT
>CAZSWW010000170.1:0-3603 GCA_964611265.1 uncultured Sulfurimonas sp.
AGAAGTTTATATATAATTCTGATTTAATATTGATTAAAATTAATTCGATAGAATATTAAAAATAAAATTGGAATATATATGAAACTTTTAAAACAAAATTTAATACCGCTTTTTTTTATAATGACTATTACTTTTTTCTTTGTTGGATGCGACAACGATATAAAAAGTAAGCAACCTTATGTCTTAGGTCAAACAAATGATTATGCAACAAAAGCTAAAAATCAACGAATTACAGCACTTCAAACAGCAAAACTTAATGCTCAAACACAAAAAGAGATAGCATTAATCAACAAGCAAAGAGATATAGAAGTAGAAACTCTAAAACAAAACTCTTCCATAACTCAAGCAAACATTACAAAAGATGTAGAGTTTAAAAAAAGTGATACTGAGATAGTTCTAATGGATCAAACTTTAGAACTACAAAAAATCAACTCTATTTTGTTTGTTCTTCTAGCTTTAGTTGTATTTTTATTACTGTTTTACTTTTTACATAAAAGAAGAAAAGATAAACTAAAAATGCATCAAGATGTGATAGATAAAGAACTTTATATGAAAGATAGAGAACTTCAAGCACAAATGGCACATAGACTTTTAGACACACTAGAGAGTAAAAACCTTACACCAGAACAAGAAGAAAAACTTATAGATACTATAACAAAAACGACTGATATAACACCTAGAAATCTAATCGAGAAAAAAAACTAAAATAAGCTTTAAGTCTACTTTTAGTATAATCGCTACAATTTTATTTTAAGGATGTTTTGACATGGAAATTATAAGTCAATTATTACCGTTTATATTTTTAATCGCAATTATGTATTTTGTGATTATTCGCCCACAACAAAAAGAGGCAAAAGCTAGAGAAGATATGATATCAGCTCTTAAAAAAGGTGCTAAAGTTGTAACTAATGGTGGTTTTATCGTGGTTATTCATAAAGTTGAGGAAGATTTTTTAAGTGTAAAAATGAATGATGATACCATCGTTAAAATTACTAAAGATGCTATTGCAAGACTTTATGAAACAGAATCTAAATAGATGAAGTTAAATTATCGCATAGTAATTTTTGGACTTGCCATAGTTTTTGGTGTAGTGTTTTCTATGCCATCTCTTCTACAAACCACTGAGGGTAAAAAGGTCAATCTTGGACTTGACCTTCAAGGTGGTCTTCATATGCTTTTAGGTGTAAAAACTGATGAAGCTGTAAAATCTCGTATAAAATCAATCGCTGCTAGTATAAAACATTTTTCTGATAGAGAAGATATACTTATAGATTCTTTAAATTTTAATGAAAGTAGCATCAGTTTTATGTTACTAGATAGTGATGATGCAACAAAAATGAAAGAGTTTTTATCTAAAGTAGATGGCTCAAAAGTTTTAATAGATGAAGAAAACATATCTCTAACTCTAACTGATGAAGAGATACTAAAAACTCAAAAAGAAGCAGTTTCACAAGCTATAGAAACTATAAGAAATAGACTTGATCAGTTTGGTTTATCTGAGCCAGTTGTTGCTCGTCAAGGTGAAGAAAAGATACTTGTTCAATTAGCTGGTATAAAAACACCAGAAGAGGAGCAAAGAGCAAGAGAGTTAATCTCTCGTGCTGCTAAACTTGAACTTATGGCAGTTGATGAAGCACGATCAGGTCGCATAGGTGTTATGACTGATGCAGATGCTAGTGCTTATGGAGATGTAATCCTCCCAGATGCTAAAAACCAAAACATAAAACATCTTGTTCGTGAAATCCCTATACTTGATGGTGGGATGCTAACAGATGCTTATGTAGGGTTTGACCAAAACAATCGCCCACAAATCAACTTCTCACTAAACTCTGAGGGTGCTGAGATATTTGGTGACTTTACTGGTCGTAGTGTTGGTAAACATCTAGCTGTTGTTTTAGATGGTAAAGTATACTCTGCACCTGTTATAAATGAGAGAATAGGTGGTGGTAGTGGTGTAATCTCAGGAGATTATACTGTTATGGAAGCAAAAGATTTAGCTATAGCACTTCGCTCAGGTGCATTACTTGCTCCAATCTACCTTATGGAAAAACGATCAGTTGGTCCATCTCTTGGTGCTGATAGCATTGAAGCTAGTATGATAGCACTTATAGGTGGTTTTGTTTTAGTTATCATCTTTATGATGGTTTACTACCGACTTGCTGGTGTTATTGCAAATGTTGCTCTTATAGCAAACTTGTTTATCATACTTGCTGTTATGAGTTTGTTTGGTGCTACCCTTACACTACCAGGTATGGCAGGGATTGTTCTAACTGTTGGTATGGCAGTTGATGCGAATGTTATCATCTCTGAGAGGATTCGTGAACTTATCTATCAAGGTGTAAGTATACATAAAGCTATAGAAGAGGGTTATTCAAATGCTATGCGAGCCATCTTAGATGCTAACATCACTACCCTTATAGCAGCCGTTGTTTTATACGCTTATGGAACAGGTGCTATAAAAGGTTTTGCTATAACTATAAGTATAGGTATTTTAGCTTCTATGGTTACTGCTATACTTGGTACTCATGGGATTTACCAAATGCTAGAAAAAAAGATACAAACATCAAAAAACAACCGTTTATGGTTTGGGATTAAAGGTTAAGATATGGAATTTTTTAAATATACAAGAACCTTTAATTTTATGGGTCGCTCAAAATTTGCTATGATATTTTCTGTGGCTATAGTTTTAGCATCTTATGTTTTACTTATGACAAAAGGTCTAAACTATGGTGTAGATTTTGCAGGTGGAACTATAGTTCAAGTGAAGTACGATACTACTGCACCTATAGATGCTATGCGAGAAAAACTAAAAGGTAATGAACTTTTTAACAACTCATCTATAACAGAGTTTGGTTCACCTGATGAAGTAGTTATCCGTATGAAGACAACTACAGGTGATGTATCTATAGATATAGGTGATGTAACAAGAGAAGCACTAAAAGGTAGTGGAAATTTTGAAGTTCGCCGTGTAGATATAGTTGGTCCAAAAGTTGGAAATGAGCTAAAAGAAAAAGGTATAATGTCTTTAGTTTTAGCAATATTAGGAATCTTAATCTATGTAGCATTTAGATTTGAGTGGAGATTTGCTGTTGCATCTATAGTAGCACTTATACACGATATCTCTATAGCTCTTGGTGCTATAGCCCTAGTAGGTCTTGATGTAAACTTAGATGTTTTAGCTGCACTTCTTACTATACTTGGTTATTCACTAAACGATACTATCATAGTTTTTGACCGTATCCGTGAGGGTGTAGCAAAGTCTAAAAATACTAACTTAACAGAGATTATCAATGAGTCAGTAACAAGAACACTAGCTAGAACTACTCTAACATCTCTTACAACTTTCTTTGTTGTGTTTACACTTTTTATGTTTGGTGGTGAGATAATCCATCCATTTGCATTTACTCTTTTAGTGGGTGTTGTAGTTGGAACTTACTCATCAGTTTTCGTGGCATCTCCTATCTTACTTAGATTTGGTTTTGATGTTAAAAATTACCATGCAAAACTAGCTGATAAAGCAAAAAGAGAAGCTGAAAAGAACCGTATGAGACAACAGTTTGAATCAGGGGTTATGTAAAATAACTCCGTTTATAGAGAGTTTTT
>CAZSWW010000171.1:0-3584 GCA_964611265.1 uncultured Sulfurimonas sp.
AGCTAAGTTGAGAGGATAATTTTTAAAAGATTGCCGTTTAGTTGCCCTATATTTGAGTGTTATATTGTCGAACTCAGGTTTGAAGTATGTAGTCCCACAAAATTGTGGTACTACAGCTAAGTTTAAAGTAAATTATCTAACCACAAAAATAACACTCATTCTCCATAGTAGGTAATTTTATATACTTAGTGTTATTTTTTATATGAAACTCTATATCTTTATCATACATCTTTTTAAGTTTTAAAAACTCTTTTCTTTTTTTACCTTTTAGTTTCTTTGTTGTAACTTGAACTACTCTTAGTGGGTTTATTGCACGACCTCTTTTTCTAAGTTCAAAGTGTAGGTGTGGACCAGTTGAGCGACCTGTTGTTCCAACATAACCTATAACATCCCCTTTTTTCACCCACTTTCCTCGTTTTATACCTCTTCTAAAAGATTTCATATGTGCATATCTTGTTTCGTACCCATCTTCATGTTGAATTTTTACTAAGTTTCCGTAAGAACCCATTCTAGCTGCCCAAGATATTTTCCCACTACCTGCAGCATGGATAGGTGTTCCTCTTCTTGCTGCATAGTCAATACCAAGATGTGCTTTCCATCTTTTTAAAATTGGATGAAATCTTCTTTTTGAGAAATATGATGAGATTCTAGCACCTCTTACTGGACGAGCAAGTAAAAATCCCTCAACTTTACAACCTTTTTCATTATAGTATCTGTCATCTTTGTTTAGGTATATATAGTGCTTTTTCTTTCTCATCTCAATCATAGCAGTTTTTAAAACTGGCATAGAAAACTTTTTGCCATGGCGATATTTTTGTTCAAAAATCATCACTAAAGTATCGCCAACTCTTAGGTCTCTTTTAAAGTTAAGAGATTTGTCAAAAGCAGAGACAAAAGCAGATGCTATCTTTGTTGAACCTGTTTTTTTATATATGTCGTAGTGTGGTGATCTTGTTATTTTTAAAGTTATAGCTTCTGTTTTTTTTGTATATATGATGGGGATTATCTCAAAATTATATTTATCTTTATACTTATATATGTGTATTTGTAACTCTTCATTTAGAGGAAGTAAAACTTGTTGTATCTGATTATTTTTAGAATGTAAGATTTGGTAATGAACACCAGCTTTAATCTCTTGTGTTAAGATTTGGTCATCATTATCTAAATCATAATATAATCTTTTTAGAGGAAGTTTTTGTTTTTCTAACAATGTTAAGTATGTTTGCCCTTTTTGGACACGGTAAGTATCAACTTTAGAAGCAAAAATAGTAAATGGTATCAGTAAAAGTATAAGAATTTGTATCATTGAAAGTTCCGAAAATAAATAATTGGCAAACTCTAACTAAATTTTGCTTAGTATGAGATTTGTTTGTTATAATAACGGCTAAAATTTAACAAAAAGAGAGAGATATGAAACATATAATCTTATTTTTATTATTAATTTCACAAATATTTGCATCAGTTGTTACATCTTCTGTAAAAACTGTAGATGAGTTTAATAATAGTGCTACGATATGGATAGATAAAGTTGATGTTGGTATGAGTGGTTTTATAATTCATGAGTTAGATGCTAATCATGAAATTATTTTAAAAAATGTGACTGTATCTTCTTATGATGCAAAGAGAAATATAGCTACACTTAGTATGAGTGATTTTGATGGACTTGTAAACAGTGCATTACCATCAGTCAAATATAATGTTAGTGTAGATGATAAAGTAGTTCTAGCTTTTGGTTATTCTCGTGCATTACTTATCGCTCCAAGTGAAGAGATATATCATCGTATAACTAAAGCCGTAAAAGTTCAATGGATTCATCCTGATATTTTTACAACTATTTTGGCATTAAATGGGCATCTTGCACCTGTAAAAGATGATTTTTTAGATATGAATAGAGATACATCTGTAGGCTTGGCTTACTTTTTTATAAGAGAAAAACTTTATACTGTAGATGTTAAAAGTTTTAGAGTTTTAAGTATATCTCAAGCACCACTTACTCAAAAATCTACTGTTTTACCATTTTATACAAGAGTTGAGAAGATGAGCAATAGCTGGTGGAACTTTGGTGATGGTACAGATGAGGTTAAAGATTATGATTCATATTATCTATCTTTACTTTTAAAATATAACCCTAATAATGAACAATTAATAAGTGAGATGAACAAATGATAGGTAATAAACATATAGAACACTTTACCTCTATAGTAGGTGAAGAAAATATTTATAGTGATAAAGCACATCTTATAGCATACTCTTATGATGCTACAAGAGCTCATTTTGAGCCAGATGCTGTTGTTTTTCCAAGAAACGAAGAAGATATAAGTGCCATTTTAAAATACTGTAATAAGTATAGAATTATCATAGTACCTCGTGGTGCTGGTAGTGGTTTTACTGGTGGTGCTTTACCAAGTAGTGGTGGCATCGTACTTGCTATGGAAAAACATATGAACAAAATCTTAGAGATAGATGTTAAAAATATGGTAGCAGTAGTTCAACCTGGTGTTATAAATATGGACTTACAAAGAGCTGTTGAGGAGATAGGGCTGTTTTACCCACCAGACCCAGCAAGTCAAGAGTATTCAACTTTGGGTGGAAATGTTAGTGAAAATGCTGGTGGTATGAGAGCAGCAAAGTATGGAATTACTAAAGATTATGTGATGGCAACAAGAGCAGTTTTACCAAATGGTGATATCATAAAAGCAGGTAAAAGAACTATAAAAGATGTAGCAGGGTACAACATCAGTGGTATTCTTGTGGCATCTGAGGGAACACTAGCTGTTTTAACAGAGATAACTCTACGACTTATACCAAAACCTAAGCTTACAAAAACTGCTATGGGTATATTTCCAACAGTAAACGATGCTATGAATGCTGTTTATAAAACTATGGCTAGTGGGATAACACCAGTTGCTATGGAATTTTTAGATAACTTAACCATAAGAGCCGTTGAGCAAACTTTTAATAAAGGTTTACCAATAGATGCTGGAGCATTGCTTGTAACAGATGTTGATGGAAATATGGAAGATGATTTGGCTTATCAACTATCACAAATAGAAAAAGTTTTCTTTGAAAATGGATGTAGTGAATTTAAAATTGCAAAAGATGATAAAGAGGCTAGTGATATTTGGTTTGCTAGAAGAAATGCATCTCCAGCACTTAGTGTTTATGGAAGTAAAAAACTAAATGAAGATGTAACAGTACCTCGTGCTGTGTTACCAGAACTTTTAGAAAAATTTTATGCTATAGCAGACAAATACAATGTAAATATACCATGTTTTGGTCATACAGGAGATGGAAATGTTCATACAAATGTTATGGTTGATGGTAGTGATGCTAAGCAAGTTGAAATCGCTTACAAAGCTATAGAGGAAGTTTTTCAAGCTACTATTGATTTGGGTGGAACTCTTAGTGGAGAACATGGCATTGGTCTTGCTAAAGCACCATATATGAGTATGGCTTTTACAGATGAAGAGATGAATCTTTTTAAATCTATAAAAAATGCATTTGACCCTAACAATATTTTAAATCCTGCTAAGATGGGATTGAAATAAAGTATTTGGTAAAAGTGGAGTAGAACTTCACTTTTA
>CAZSWW010000172.1:0-3562 GCA_964611265.1 uncultured Sulfurimonas sp.
TAGCCGTTGTATAAAAAGTAAAACCCTTATCACTTTTTAGTTTTAAGACTTGGTAAGTTTTAGCATCTTTTGACTTTACATACTGTTTTATAACTACAGCTTTTACTATAGCAGTATCAAATCTAATTAGTTTTTTAAAGTTTTGATATTCTATAAGGAATGAATAAATTAGGATAAAAAAACACCCCACTAAGAAGTAGAAAAAGTCTTTTTTTGTACTAAAAAGTGGGACTTTTTCTAGTTTCATTTTTTAAAGTGGTGGCATCGATATAGTGTCATTTTGCCCGACATCTATGTTAGCAGATGTTGTATCTACATTTTCATAAACTGTTTCAATCCCTTTTGAAAAAGATGGTGCATCCACAAAACGGGTAAGTTTCTTTTGAAAAACAAGTTTTACATGACCTGTTGGTCCATTTCTTTGTTTTCCTATGATTATCTCAGCATCTTCTTCCTCTTTTTCTACATACTCACTTACAAACTCTTTACCCTCTGCTTTTGCTGCTTTTTCTCTCTCTTTTTCCTCTTTGTAAAGGTAAACATCATCACGATAAACAAACAAAATGATATCGGCATCTTGCTCTATCGAACCAGACTCACGGATGTCACTTAGCATCGGTCGTTTGTCGTTACGACTTTCTAGTCCACGGTTTAGCTGGGAGAGTGCTACTATGGGCATATTAAGCTCACGAGCTAACATCTTTAGTCCACGAGAGATTTCACTTACTTGCAAGTGTCTATCTTGAGTTCCAACACCACTCATGATTTGTAAGTAGTCGATAACTGCTATCTCTATATCTGGATGTTGGTTTTTAAGTTTTCTTAGTTTACTTCTTAGTTGGTTGATATTTATACTACCTTGATCATCAACAAAAAGCTTTGCATCATTCATCTTAGCTATGGCATTATTTAAAGAGATATTTTGCTCATCAGTCAAATCACCAACACGAAGTTTCTGTAAAGGTATAGATGTTTGGATGGAAAGCATCCTAAGCATCAACTGTTCAGCTGGCATCTCTAGTGAGAAAAATGCTACACCTTTACCGTTTGTTATAAGTGAATTTACTGTGTTTAGTATAAAAGAAGTTTTTCCCATTGCAGGTCTAGCAGCGATAATAACTAAGTCCCCTTTACCAAAACCAGTAGTCATCTTGTTTAGTTCTGTAAAACCAGTATCTACCCCTACGAGTATATTATCGCCTCTTTCTCGCATCTCATTTATGTAAGCCATGGTATCAGCTGTCATAGTTGGGGAATCTTTAAAGTCTGAGGTTTGGTTATCTTGTGTTATGTCGTATAGTTTTTTTTCAACTATATCTATAACTTCTGCACTTGGTAGTTCCTCTTCTACTGTTACTCTTTTTATCTCTGTAGTTAGTGTTAAAAGATGTCGTTTTAGAGATTTGTCTTTTACCTCATTTACATAAGCTGTAGTGTTTGAGATGGGGTTAGCTGATAGTATGTCAAGCATAACACTCTCATCAAATTTTTTAATTTTGATAAGCTCTTTTTTGATAAACTCTTCATCTATAGGCTCATCTTTTTGCATAAGAAAGTTCATAGCATTAAAAATATCTTGATGAGCAGGTAGGTAAAAATCATCACTTTTTAAAGCCGTACTTAGTTCATCAAACTGTTCAGGTTCAAAGATGATAGAACTTAATATACTTCTTTCAAAGGCTAGGTTATATAGGTTGTCTTGCATTAATTATCTTCTCCAAAAATTTCTTTTATAAATTTTATGATAGGTTGGAACTCTCTTTTTTCTAAATCCCATAGTTTTGTGTCTTCATAGTTGGTATCTTTTTTATACATAAATGAGTCCTGAGGTTTATGAAGATTTTCACCTTTTTGAGAATACATGGTATAAGCATATACTTGCCCTTTGTTTAAAGCTTTTTGATGTATACCTTCTTTTTCTACTAAACATTCTTTATAGCTATCAAAACATTTTACTATATCATTATCTTTTATAGTTGATAATAGTAAAGTTTCTAAATCTCCTTTATCTTTGTTGTTTGGAGTTAGAAAATAGCTTATTTTTGGTTTGTCTATTTTAGAGTTAGTTATGGCTATTTTTATGTTCATTTCAGATTTATCATAATCATCATCTGCATCTTGAATAATAGCTAAAGATTTTATCTTAGGCATAAGAGGTGTTATAATCTCATTTAATGTATATTCTAAATTATCTTGACCCTTTATATTTATAATATTTAAGTTAGTAGATTTATAGATTTCAATTTTAGAAATTTTACTTTTTTGTACTTTAAAATCATTAAAGTTTTTAGTAATATTATTTTTGAAACAAATATATTTTACAAATGCAACATCTGTAACACCCTCAACTAATAAAAATCTCATCTTACTTCCATCCCAGCATCTACACTAGCTACAAACTGCTCATAATTTCTAATAATAGATTTTACCTCATTTTCTTCATTTTTATATAACTCAATAGAACTTATACTTTTAAATCCAACTTCCTCACAAACCTCACCAAATGCCTCAATACTCTCAGAATCATGAGTTGTTATAAAAAGCTGAATATCCTCTTTTAGTACTATCTCTATAATAACCTTAAAAATCTCTTTTAGTTTTGAATAATGTATGCCATTTTCTATCTCATCTATAAAAACACTACCTTTAGAGTTTGACAAAAGTGTAGCTAAAATCTCTATATATCTGTTTGTACCCTCACCTAGTTCTGATGATGTTAATGTTATCTTAGGATGCTTTAAAGTTAAGCGTAAGTAAAGTTCGTCATTTAACATCTGTGGTTCTAGCCAAGATATATTGTTATCTATAACTTTTAAGTAGTTAAAAAAATCATGCTGAATACCTTTTGTTTGAATGGTAGAATACAAATCTATAAGTTGCCTATTTGTCGGTTTTGAAGAGTTTATATAGTTGTTTGGGATAGTTCCTATTCTAAAGTTATCTATAGGTATCAGTTGGATATGTTCATTGTATCTACTAACTAAAAAATCAAAATAATCTTGATTAAAAATTTTCATAGCATCTTTTTCATCTTTATCTAATAACAATGTAGGTTTATATTTTATATCTATTTTTTTTCTATCACTTTTGAGTTTAATCTTTACAGATTTTAAATATGGCACAAATTTATCTTCTAAAATATCTCTATTTTTAGAGATTGTACTAAGTAGTGGTATAGGTTCAGTTATAGTTGTTAATCCAGCTTCTACTAAAGTTGCTTCTAAAAATAAAACTTCCAACAAAGCAGTCTTACCAACATTGTTTCCACCACTGATGATATTAATCTGACCTAGTCCATTAAGCTTAAAATCTTTGAAACATTTGTAGTCAATTATCTCTATATTTTCTAGCATCATCTCTTCTTTTTATTTTATGGGCTAATTATATTATAAAATTTACCTAATTGCATAAAATTATATTTTTGATATAATTAGCTTATATTTATAATAAGGAAAGATAATGTTTAAAAGTATATTATTCAGTTGTATTTTAATTCTTTTATTTTCAGGATGCGACACTAAAAAACCACTAAACCTAGATGGTAAAAAACTGCTAGAACAAA
>CAZSWW010000173.1:0-3540 GCA_964611265.1 uncultured Sulfurimonas sp.
TATAGGTAAAGCATACTATGAGGGAACACTAGATTTAGAAAAAATGTTCAAATTATTATAATTAATGGAAAAGAAAAGAAAATTTAGATAAACTTAGACATAAATTTTACCAAATATAAATATATTTAAAAAAGGATTTCACTTGAAACTACTTGTTGTTGATGATAGTTCTACAATGCGTCGTATTATTAAAAATACTTTAGCTCGTTTAGGTTATAAAGATATACTAGAGGGTGCTGATGGTGTTGAGGGTTGGGCTCAAATGGATTCTAATCCAGATATTGAGATGTTAATTACAGACTGGAATATGCCAGAGATGAATGGTCTTGAACTTGTTAAAAAAGTTCGTGCAGATGAGAGATTTACTGATACTCCTATTATCATGGTAACAACAGAGGGTGGTAAGGCTGAAGTTATTACTGCTTTAAAAGCTGGTGTAAATAACTACATCGTTAAACCTTTTACTCCTGCGGTATTAAAAGAGAAGCTTGGTGCTGTAATGGGTGTTGCTGAGTAATGCAAGAATACTACTATGAATTAGTAGTTAAAGTTTCATCTCACCACGAGTTATTCGCTGATTTTTTAGCGGATACTGTACCTGTTGGTTTTGAAGAGGTTGATAATGGCTTCATTATCAGAAGTGAAGATGAACTAGATACTATTGCATGGGCTTTGGAACAATTTAGCGAGGCTTTACAAAAAGCTTTAAAAGAAACTATTGAGTTAGAGTGTAAACAAACTAAACTTAAAAACAATGATTGGGTAAAAGCTTATCAAGATAGTATCCAACCACTTCAAATAGACAAATTTTATATACATCCAACTTGGGATGAACCAAATCCAGAACTTATAAACATAGCAATTGACCCAGCATTAGCATTTGGAACAGGGCATCACCCTACAACATCTTCTTCTCTTCGTGCAATTTGTAATCATGTAAAAGAAAATGATGATGTTTTAGATGTTGGTTGTGGAAGTGGGATACTAGGTATCGGTGCTATGAAGTTAGGAGCATCTGTAGATGCTTGTGATACTGACATAGTTTCTGTTGAAAATTCTATCCATAATGCTGAATTAAACTCACTGGAGTTTAACAAAGTTTGGGAAGGTTCTTGTACAAATATAGATAAAAAGTATGACATAGTTGTTGCAAATATTGTAGCAGATGTTCTTACATTTATAGCAAAAGATTTAAAAAATGCTTTAAAAGATGATGGGGTATTGATACTCTCAGGCATCTTAGATAAGTATGAAAAAAAAGTGCTAAATTTTTACAAAGATTGTGATTTAGTTCAACGAATAGCCCAAGATGAATGGGTAACATTAATTTTAAAAAAAAGTAATTAAGAGAGAATATGCAAAATCAAGACGAAAATAATAACAATAATAATTTTTTTAATCAAAATCCACTTATAACATTCGCAATTTTTTCAGTTGTAATAATCTTACTTTTTAAGATGCTTGTAGGGGAGGGTAATAATACTTTAGTATCTAACTCAACTCAAACTCGTACACAAAAAGTAAGTTATTCTGAACTAAAAAACTTAGTATCTACTAAGAGTGTTTCAAAAGTAAATATTGGTCAAAGTTATATTAAAGCAGTGTCCACTGATGGTTCAACTGTATATATGACTAGGATAGTAAGAGGTGATACTAAACTTGTAGATGAGTTAGATAAGCAAGGTATAGAATACTCAGGATTTAGTGAAACTAACTGGTTTACAGAGATGTTTGGGTGGCTATTTCCATTTTTAATCATCATGGCTTTATGGATGTTTTTTGCTGGTAGGATGCAAAAAAGTATGGGTGGAGGGTTACTCGGTATGGGTAATTCTAAAAAGATGGTTAACTCTGAAAAACCTAAAACAAAGTTTGATGATGTGGCAGGTGTTGAAGAAGCAAAAGAGGAAGTTCAAGAGATAGTTGACTTTTTAAAATTTCCTGAGAGATATGTAGAAATAGGTGCTAAAATCCCTAAAGGTGTACTTCTTGTTGGTAGCCCTGGTACTGGTAAAACTCTTTTAGCTAAGGCAGTTGCTGGTGAAGCTGATGTTCCATTTTACTCTGTAAGTGGTTCTAGTTTTATTGAGATGTTTGTAGGTGTTGGTGCTGCTAGAGTTCGTGACCTTTTTGAACAAGCTAAAAAAGATGCTCCAAGTATAATCTTTATAGATGAGATAGATGCCATAGGTAAAAGTCGTAATGCTGGTGCAAATATGGGTGGAAATGATGAGAGAGAACAAACACTAAACCAACTTTTAGCAGAGATGGATGGTTTTGGAACAGATACTCCTGTAATCATCTTAGCAGCAACAAATAGACCAGAGATACTAGATAGTGCATTAATGAGACCAGGTCGTTTTGATAGACAAGTTCTAGTTGATAAACCAGACTTTGAGGGTCGTGTTAAAATCTTAAAAGTTCATGTTAAAGATGTTAAGATGGACAAAGATGTTGAACTTGAAGAGGTAGCTAGACTAACAGCTGGACTAGCTGGTGCAGATTTGGCAAATGTTGTAAATGAAGCTGCTCTTTTAGCTGGTAGAAAAAGTCAAAAAACTGTTAAGCAAAAAGACCTATTTGAATCAGTTGAGAGAGCATTAGCTGGACTAGCTAAAAAATCTCGTAGAATTAACCCTAAAGAGAAAAAAATAGTAGCTTACCATGAGAGTGGTCATGCACTTTTAGCTGAAACAACAGTTGGTGCTAAAAAAGTTTCAAAAGTTTCTATAGTTCCTCGTGGACTTGCAGCACTTGGATATACTCTAAATAAACCTGAAGAAAACAAATTTATGATGCAACAACATGAGATGTGGGCAGAAGTTGATGTTCTTCTTGGTGGTCGTGCAGCTGAAGAAGTTTTTATAAAAGAGATATCTACTGGTGCTGGAAATGATTTGGAGAGAGCAACTGACATCATAAAATCTATGGTACAAACTTATGGTATGAGTGATGTAGCAGGACTTATGGTGTTAGAGAAAAGTAGACAATCATTCTTAGGTGGTGGTATGCAAGCTACTCGTGAGTATAGTGATAAAATAGCACAAGATATGGATGAGTTTATAAAAACATCACTTGATGAACATTATAAGTTAGTACTGGCTCGTTTAGAAGAGTATAAAGATGCCATAGAAGATATGGTAAAACTACTTTATAAAAAAGAAAATATAACGGGTGATGAAGTTAGAGATATCATCATAGCATTTGAAAAAGCTAATGGTATAGAGTCAAAAGTTGAAGACCATTCTCATGACATAGAAGAAGAACTAAAAGTTGATGCGACAATGTCAAAAGAAGATGTTTAATCTATATAGATTATAACTCCTCTTATCTACTTAGAAATTTATTTCTGAGTAGATAAGACTAACTATTTTTTTAGTAGCTAAAAATGTTAAAAAACTCTCAATCTCATCTTTACCCATCTTAACAGGATGTTTTTTATTATGAAAAAATATATATTGCTTTATCCAATAAGTGTAAGTTCTATAAGTTGAATAACTATAATGTTTAAAACGAATTTTATCTCTAACCATGACCAAT
>CAZSWW010000174.1:0-3539 GCA_964611265.1 uncultured Sulfurimonas sp.
ATTTCAAACATTTTTTATTAAGGACATTATATGTTAGAAGGTATCGTTAGAGAGAGTACTGGCAAAAAGGGCACAAAAGCACTTCGCCGTGATGGTTATCTAATCGCGAACATTTATGGTAAGGGTTTAGAAAATATTTCTGCTGCATTTAAAGCAAATGAATATATCCGTGCTGTTCGTAAAAAAGAGAATATTGCATTCCCAGTAAAAGTTGGTGATAAAGAGATGAATGTTGTTGTTCAATCTTATGAGTCTCAAGCTGTAACTGGTGAGCTTTTACATGTTGATTTAATGGTAGCACAACCAGGTGTTGTAACACACTATATGGTTCCTGTAACTGCTGTTGGAACTCCAGTAGGACTTAAAAATAAAGGTCTTTTAAACCTTGTAAAACCTCGTTTAAGAATGAAAGCTGCTTATGAAAATCTTCCACAAACTGTAGAAGTAAATGTAGCTGATTTAGATGTTGGTGATTCTATAATGGTTCGTGACCTTCCAACTTTTGAAAATACTAACTATACAGATTCAGATCGTGTAGCTGTTGTAAGTATTATCAAGGCTAAATAGTCATGCTTATAGTCGGACTAGGTAACCCTGGCCCGAACTATGAAAAAACTCGTCATAACATAGGTTTTATGGTTATAGATGAACTTATCAAAATCCACAATGCTACTAAAATCTCATCATCATTTGATGGAGACCTTTATAAATTTAAAAATCATTTTTTATTAAAACCACTTACTTTTATGAACCTTTCTGGAAATTCTATTGCTAAAGTTAAAAATTTCTATAAGATAGATGAAGTTGTTGTAATACATGATGATTTGGACTTGCCTTTTGGTGCAGTAAAGTTTAAAAAAGGTGGAGGTCATGGTGGTCATAATGGGCTTCGTTCAACCGATGAAAAAATCTCTCGTGAATATATTCGAGTAAGAATGGGCATCTCTAAACCTGAGAACAAAGGTGAAGTTGCTTCTTATGTGTTAGGTAAGTTTACCAAAGATGAAGAGTTGCATATTCAAGATTGGATAAAACATACTTGTAATTCTGTTGATTTTTTATTGGAAAATCCATTAGAGGAAGTAAAATCTAAGTACAGCATTAAAAAATTTACAAAATAAAAAAGGTTTAATTTGTTAGCATATAGATATATCTCCTTACATTTTTTAAGGTATTTTATAATTATTTTATCTGCTCTTGTTTTTTTTATGTTGGGTTTAGATTATATGGAAAATGCAGATAAGTTAAGTTCATCTGCAAACTTACTTTTAATCTATATGGTTTATAAATCTTTTTTTGCTATAGATATGCTTCTTCCTATATCTTTAGTTTTTGCTATGATCTCAACAAAACTTTTGTTAATAAGGTCAAATGCTCTTGTTTCATTTTATTCTCTTGGTTATTCTAGGGTAGATATACTAAAACCTTTTATAGTTGTGGCATCGCTGATAATTATGTTTTTTATCTCTTTACATCTAAGCCCATCCTTTGCAAGAGCAGGGGAATTTTCAAAAAATATTCGTCATAATGTAGAGTATTTAAGTCCCACTAGGGATCTTTTTTTTACATTTAAAAAGCAGTTTATATATTTCTCAAAATTATCACCTCTACAAAAAAAAGCAGAAGGGATTAGGGTTTTTAGTATAAAAGAGGGTTCTTTAAAAGAGGTTATTGTTGCTAGTGAAGCTATCTATGAGAACAATAATTGGCATATAAAAGAAGCAGATATATTAGTAAAACCTGATAAAATAAGTTTCTCATCACTTGGAATTACAGTAACTAAAAAAAATGATTTAAAGATTCTTCATGGTTTTCGTCCAAAAATGATAGACCAAGTTTATGAGGGTAAAGTTAATTTTACTATTTTAGATGCTTTAGATGCTTATATGCTTTTAAAAAATCAAAATCTTCCTACAGATAATATAGAGGGTTCTTTATACAAGATATTTGTATATCCATTTTTTGCACCATTTTTAATTGTCATAATTTTCTTTTTTGTACCTATTAGTGTAAGATTTTTAAATGTGTCTTTTTTTAGTTTTGTAGCTATATTATCAACACTTCTTATTTGGGGTGTTTTATTTATGTTAAGTGAACTTGCAAACAATAAAACTATCTCAAATGAGATAGGGATTTTAGCCCCTATTGTTGTATTGTTTATAATTTCTTTTAGGCAATACAGGTACTATCGTTTATCGACCTAATTTATGTACTTTAATCAACATACTTAGATTAAGAAGTTATGTAAGAAGTCTAATCTTTTTCTAGTTAAAAAAAATCATAACAAATCTATAAGCACTTTTTAGATAAAATAGCTAAATTTTATTATTATATGGATATATTACTATGAACTTTAAAGAATTAGCTGATAAATATAAAACACCTTTGTATGTGTATAACTTAGATTATATGACTAATCAATACCAAGAATTAAAAGATGCTTTTAAAGGGCGAAAATCTATTTTAGCTTATGCTGTAAAATCAAACTCAAACCTTAGTGTTATAAAACATTTCGCAGATTTAGGTGCTGGTGCTGATTGTGTTTCTATAGGTGAAGTTCGCCGTGCATTACTTGCTGGTGTAGCACCTTATAAAATCATTTTTTCAGGTGTTGGAAAACGAGATGATGAGATTCGTGAAGCTATTGAATCTGATATTTTATATATCAACTTAGAGAGTGAAGCTGAATTTGGTAGAGTTGAAATGATAGCAAAAGAGTTAAACAAAGTAGCTCGTATAAGTATCAGAGTAAATCCAAATATTGACCCTAAAACACATCCATACATCTCTACAGGATTACACGATAACAAGTTTGGAGTAGAGATTCAAACTGCTAAAAGAATGTATATCTTAGCAAATAATTCTACTCATATAGAACCTATTGGTATCCATTTTCATATAGGTTCTCAACTTACAGAATTAGACCCTATCCGTGAGGCTGCTGAGATAGTAGCAGATATGATCCGTTCACTTGAAGTTTTAGATATAAATCTAAAGTTTTTTGATGTTGGTGGTGGACTTGGCATCAAGTATGATGATGAAACTACGATAAAACCTTATGATTATGCACAAGCGATTTTAGGTTGTTTAACTGCTATGGATATAACAGTTATCTGTGAACCAGGTAGATTTTTGACTGCAAATGGTGGTTACTTCTTAACAAAAGTTCTTTATGAAAAGCAAAATGGTGAAAAAAGATTTGTAGTAGTTGATGGTGCTATGAATGATTTACTTCGTCCATCACTTTATAAAGCTTATCACAAGATAGATGTTTTAACAGATAGTGAGACTGAAAAAAGTAAAGCAGATATAGTTGGTCCAGTTTGTGAAAGTGGTGATTTTTTAGCAAAAGATTGTGAACTTCCTATACTTGAGCATAACGACTTAGTAGTGGTAAATAGTGCAGGGGCTTATGGTTTTACAATGGCTAGTAACTATAACACTCGTGGTAGAACAGCAGAAGTAGCTATAAAAGATGGTGAAGATAGACTTATAAGAAAAAGAGAATCATTTGAAGATATCATAGCAAATGAGAAAGA
>CAZSWW010000175.1:0-3526 GCA_964611265.1 uncultured Sulfurimonas sp.
TGTTAGAAAGTCTTCTTGGTAAGCCATTGGCTTCCAAGTAGAAACTCCTAACAATTAGCAACTTATTATTTAAGTACGGTCACTGTACGCGAGTCCTCTGCTGAAGAGAACTTAGCGTTAGCGTAGTTTTTGGAATTACTTCCAAAAGCGTACAAAATAATGGTTAGCAACATAAGGAATTTATAAATGGCAATAAATGATCTAGTATCAGATGCATTAACTCGTGTTCGTAATGCGGGTATGAGAAGATTACCAGTTACAACTTTAGTTCACTCTAAGAGTGTTGAAGCAGTAGCTAATATCTTAGTAGAAAAAGGTTATATCGATAGCTGTAATGTTATCGAAGATGGCGTTAAAAAAACTATTAAAGTTGTACTTAAGTATGATGAAAATGGAAAAACTGTAATTAATGAGATGAAAAGAGTTTCTAAACCTGGTAGACGTGTTTACAAAGGTAAAGAAGATATCAAACGTTTCAAAAATGGTTACGGTATTATTATTGTTAGTACATCACACGGCGTTCTACCAAATGACAAAGCTTACGAGCTTGGTATTGGTGGCGAAGTTTTATGTACAGTATGGTAGGGGTATAATATGTCAAGAATTGGTAAAAAACCGGTAGAATTTACAGCTGATATAACTGTTAGCTCAAATGGAAATATTATAACTTTTGCTAAAGGCAAAAATAGTGTTGATTTAGATACAAAAGGTAATGTTACTTTCTCTATAGATGGTAATGTTTTAACTTTTTCAACTTTATCAGATGCTCGTGAGCATAGAGCTTTCTGGGGAACATACCGTGCTTTATCTGCAAATATTATAACTGGTTTAACTACTGGATATACTAAGCAGTTAGAGATTAATGGTGTTGGTTATCGTGCTGCTGTTAAAGGCAAAGTACTTAACTTACAACTTGGTTTCTCTCATGATATTAATTATGATTTACCAGAAGGTATAGAAGCTGAAGTTACAAAAAATGTTATTACTTTTAAAAGCCACGATAAACAACTTATCGGTCAAGTTGCTGCTGAAGTAAGAAGTTTCCGTCCACCAGAGCCTTACAAAGGTAAAGGTGTTAAATACATGGAAGAGCATATCGTGCGTAAAGCCGGTAAAACTGCTGGTAAGTAAGGGAGGATATTTATAAATGAATGCAAAAGTATTAAAAAATAAAGTAGCTACTCGTTTAAAGAGAAAGCGTCGTATTCGTGCAAAAATATCTGGTAGTGCTACACTTCCTCGTGTTTCTGTATTTAGATCAAATCGTTATATAAGTGTTCAAGCTATTGATGATGTAACTGCTACAACTTTATGTGCATTACACTCAAAAGTAACTGGTCACAAAGCTAACAAAGAGGGTGCAGCTGCACTAGGTGAAGCATTTGCTGCTAAACTAAAAGAAGCTAATATCTCTAGTGTTGTATTTGACCGTAATGGTTACCAATATCACGGTGTTATCGCTGCATTTGGTGATGCACTTCGTGCAAACGAAATTAAGTTCTAAGGAGACATGATGGAAATAAACAGAGATGACTTCGAAGAAGCAATCGTAAATATTGGTCGTGTTACTAAAGTTGTAAAAGGTGGTCGTAGATTTCGTTTTACTGCACTTGTTGTAGTTGGCGATAAAAACGGTACTATAGGTTATGGTACAGGAAAAGCGAAAGAAGTTCCTGATGCTATTAAAAAAGCAGTAGATGAAGCATTTAAAAATCTTACAACTGTAAGTATTAAAGGTACAACTATTGCACATGATATTGAACATAAATTCAATGCAAGTCGTGTTCTTTTAAGACCAGCATCTGAGGGTACTGGTGTTATCGCAGGTGGAGCTGTTCGTCCAGTTCTTGAGCTTGCGGGTGTACAAGACATACTTACAAAGTCTATTGGTTCAAATAATCCAGGGACATTAGTTCGTGCTACAGTTGAAGCACTTTCTAACTTAAAAGGGTAATTAATGGGTATTGAAAATTTATCTCCTGCTGAGGGTTCAACTTTTAATCGTAAAAGAGTTGGTCGTGGTCAAGGTTCTGGAACTGGTAAGACTTCTGCTCGTGGTCAAAAAGGTCAGAAATCTCGTACAGGTTACAAAAGAAAAAGAAACTTTATTGGTGGTCAGCTTCCATTAGCTAAGATTATGCCAAAAATCGGTTTTCACTCTAACAATGTTAAACCTTATGTGATTAATGTTGAAAAAATAAAAGCTGTAGCTGAACTTAGTGAAATTACAATGGAATCTATCCGTGGTGTTCATAAAGTTGCTAATAGCGTTTTAAAAATTAAATTAGTTGGTGCATCTGCTAAAGATTTAGCATCAAAAATTAAAGACGAAAACGTTACAACTACAGGAAAATAAAAGTGAATAAAAATCTAGTTAATAAGATACTTATTACAATCGGGTTTTTATTCATCTATCGCCTGCTGGCTTATGTGCCAGTTCCAGGCGTAGATACTGCTGTTATAGCATCATTTTTTGATTCTCATCAATCAGATGCATTAGGTCTATTTAATATGTTCAGTGGAAATGCTGTTCAAAGATTATCTATTATCTCACTTGGTATTATGCCTTATATCACCGCTTCAATCATTATGGAACTTCTTGCTGCTACTTTTGCACCACTAGGTCAAATGAAAAAAGAACGTGATGGTATGGTAAAATATATGCAAATTATCCGTTATGCTACTATTGTTATCACTCTTATTCAAGCTGTTGGTGTAAGTGTTGGACTTCAAAGTTTAACAGGCCCTAGTGGAAATAGTGCTATTTTAGCTGACCATAACACATTTATACTTCTTGCTGCTATCTCAATGTTAGCTGGAACTATGTTACTTATGTGGATTGGTGAACAGATAACTCAAAGTGGTATTGGTAATGGTATCTCTCTTATCATTTTTGCTGGTATAGTTTCGGCTATTCCATCTGCGATAGGTCAAAGTATAACTATGGTAAATACTGGTGCAATGAGTTTCTTAACGGTACTTGCTATACTTGTTCTTGTATTGGGAACAGTTGGTGTTATTATCTATGTAGAACTTGGTGAGCGTCGTGTTCCTGTTACTTATGCTAAAAAGACAATGATGCAAAACCAAAACAAAAGAGTGATGAACTATATCCCTATTAAATTAAATTTAGCTGGTGTTATTCCAGTTATTTTTGCATCTGCTATATTGATGTTTCCTATGACAGTTCTGTCGAGTAGTACAAACCCTACTATTCAAGGGATTGCTGATTTACTAAATCCTAATTCTTACTTTTTTAACTTTTTGACTTTTGTTTTTGTAATTTTCTTTGCATTTTTCTATGCATCAATTACATTTAATGCAAAAGATATATCAGATAACCTAAAAAGACAGGGTGGATTTATCCCAGGTATCCGTACTGGTAATGCTACAATGGAGTTTTTAAATGAGACTGCTTCAAGACTTACTTTTACAGGTGCTTTATATTTAGGTTTAGTTGCAACTCTACCTTTTATGATTATAAAAGGTATGGGTGTACCATTTTTCTTTGGTGGTACAGCTGTTT
>CAZSWW010000176.1:0-3524 GCA_964611265.1 uncultured Sulfurimonas sp.
GCTAGATATTTGGGTCCTGAACAATTTGGACTTTTTAGTTATGCACAGAGTTTTGTAGCACTTTTTAGTTCTATAGCTACTTTAGGGCTTGATACCATAGTTGTAAGGGAACTTTTAAAGTACCCAAAACAAGAGAGTAAATTTATAGGTAGTGTATTTATTTTAAAATTGTTTGGAGCTATTTTAACACTTTTTGTTTTATTTGTGGCTACAAATCTAACATCAAATGATAACTATATTAATGGATTGATATTTATAATAGCATCTTCTACTGTTTTTCAAGCATTTAATGTTGTAGATATATATTTTCAAGCAAAAGTTATGAGTAAATATGTTGTTTTTGTTAATTCATTTTCCCTTTTTATATCAAGCTTGGTCAAAATATATTTTATTCTTAATGAAGCTCCATTAGAAACTTTTGCTTATATGGTACTTTTTGATAGTTTTATATTATCTCTAGGTTTTATATATATTTTTTTTAAAAAATCTAAATTTAAACTAAATGATTTAAGTTTTAGTAGTAAAATAGCTTTTTTATTACTTAGAGATAGTTGGTCTTTAATCTTTGCTTCAATAGCTGCATCAATATATATGAAAATAGACCAAATTATGATAAAAGAGATTATGAATAGTAAATCTGTTGGCTACTACTCTGTTGCAGTAAAGATGAGCGAGATATGGTTAGCTATAACTATAGTATTAACAAAATCATTAGCTCCATCTATAACTAATGCTAAAAAAGTTGATAGGGTGATGTATCTTGATAGGATACAATTAATGTATAATATGTTAGTAAAAATATCAGTAGTAATCTCTATAATCGTATATATATTTTCCAATGAGATAATAATTTTACTATACGGTGATAATTATTATCAGAGTGTAGAAGTTTTAAACTTATATATTTGGTCTATCATTTTTGTATTTTTAAGTAATGGTTCTTGGTCTTATTATATAAATGAAGGGCTACACCTTATGGCTAGTTTTAGACTAATTGTTGGAGCTATTATCAATATAGTGTTAAATATATATTTTATAAATTATTTTGGTTTATTGGGTGCTGTATATTCGACTATAATATCTTATGCAATTTCAAGTTATTTTATAAATTATTTTTACAAAAAAACAAGGGTAAATTTTATAATGCAATCAAAAGCTTTTTTAAATATTTTTAATCTAAAAACTTGGTTAAATCCAATCACTCAAAAAGGAGTTTAAAATAATAAAAAATACAATAAAACTCTCAGATATGCAGAGTGTTGAGGTTAGTATAGACCCATTGGGAAAAATATATTTTTATAAAGATAGAGTTTTTAGAGTTATAAAAGAGACCCATATTGGTTATGTTCAAGAGATGTTTAGTTGTGGATTGGTTGATGAACTAATTACAAAAAATCTTTTTCCAAAAACTTGGATTAGTGATATTTTGATAGAGGGTTGTTCCTTAGTTTTAGAACATGAAAAGATAGAACATTGGAACTATCCTTATGAATGGTCTTTTGATATGCTAAAAGATGCAGGTCTTAGTATTTTAAAGATTGACAAAATTGCCAATCAATATGGTTATCAAGTTATGGATGGACACTCTTCAAATATAGTGTTCAATATGGGGTATCCACAATATATTGATTTTGGAAGTTTTGTCAAATATGATAAAAAGCAAAATATATCTTGGCAAAGTTATAATATATTTTATAACCATTTTTATATACCTCTTTTTTTATGGTCTAAAGGTTATCCTGATATAGCGAGAAATATCTTTTTGATGAGGGATTATTTTGATGATAAAGAGTTTTACAAATTAAAATACCCATTGTTAGATATACTAAGTATAGGTAATTTTGCTAAAATGATGAAGATAATAAAAAAACTAGCGATAGTTTCAAAACAAACTATAACTACTAAAATTAAGAACTCTAAAAAGCAAAAAATAGCTTTATTTATAAATGCTATAACAAAACCATTTTTTTTAAAAGAAAAACTTGAATATGATATAAAAAAAATAGATAAAAAAACAGAACACTCTATGTGGAATGATTATCATGATAGTATTGACCCCTCAACAAATAAAAGATTTTTGAGAGTTCTTGATGTTATACAAGATTTAAAAGATGCAAAATCTCTAATAGAACTTGCATCAAATCAGGGGAAATTTGCAGAGTTGATTTTAAAAAAAACAACTATAAAAAAAGTAATTGCTACAGATTATGATAAAGAAGCTGTTAATATTATGTATTTAAACAACAAAAATAAAGATAACTTCTTACCACTACTTTTTGATATGGTAAGGACAAATGGTAGAAAGTATGATAAGTTTATACACGAAAGGATAAAAAGTGATATAGTTGTAGCTTTAGCTGTAACTCATCATCTTATCTTAACTCAAGAAATTTCAATCGATTATATTTTTAAAACATTAAAGAAACTAACAAATAAATATATAGTTATTGAGTTTATGCCACTTGGTTTGTATAGTGGAGATATAAACAATATACCTAAAACACCAGATTTTTATACAGATATATGGTTTAAAGATAATTTTAAAAAATATTTTGATTTGATTTTAGATGAAAAATTAGAGATAAATAGACACCTTTTTGTTGGGAAGCTAAAATCTTCTACTAAGGACTTTATTTGAATACATTAGATGAAAAAATCAAACAAAGCCATTATTTTGAGTATAGAAATGTAGATGGTTTGACCTATGAAAACTCTAAACTACCACTTTGGATAAAAAATGAGATACCAAATCAACAATCAATAATCCTAGATTATGGATGTGGTTTTGGTCAGATTTTAAACTCTTTAAAAGATGCATCATATACTGAAGTTTATGGGGTAGATATAGAAAAAAATGCGATTGATTACTGTAAAAGTAATAACCTAAATGTTAAAAGTTTAGATTTGGACAATCTAGTAAACCCTTTTGAGTTTAAATTTGACATTGTAATCCTCTCACATATCATAGAACATATTTCAAAAGATAAAATCATTGAAACTCTTGGCATCATAAAAGAGAAATTTTTAGTAGAAAATGGTAAATTTTTAGTTGCTGTTCCAAATGCTCAGTCAAACACTGAGTGTTATTGGGCTTATGAAGATTGGACACATACTACACTTTTTACATCAGGGTCAATCTACTATGTTCTTAAATCAGCAGGGTTTAAAAATGTAGAGTTTATAGATGTAGATGCAACACTTGAGAGCAAAGGGTTGAAAAAAGTTATAAGGAAAGTTTTTTTAAAACTCTATAGGTTAAATAAAACTTTTTGGAATAAAATAACTGCAAGTTCTTACCACTCTCCATCTCCACAGATTTTTTCTTACTCTATAAAATGTAAGGCTTATTAGTTTGGTTATAAAATATAAAAGATTTGTAAAGTATCTTATCTCTATGTTTGTTGGTTTTTTTATATATCCATCTAAAGATATAAAAAAAAGCTCTTTACTTATGATAAGGCTTGATGCCATAGGTGACTATATACTTTTTAGAAACTTCATAAAAGAGTTAAAGTGTAGCGATA
>CAZSWW010000177.1:0-1528 GCA_964611265.1 uncultured Sulfurimonas sp.
AAAATATTACAAAATGCAATAAAAACAAGTTTATAAGTGATTTTATAGTATATTTTCAAAAAAAGATGGAGAATGTAGTTGTATAAAATATCACAAAGACGATACCTTGGTAATAAAAACTCAATTTTACCTTTTATAGATGAGATTATAAAAACTGAGATTGGTTCATTTGACTCTTTTTGCGATATATTTTCAGGTACTGGAGTGGTTGGGGAACACTTCAACTCTCAAGATAAAAAAATCATCTCTAACGACTTACTTTATAACAATTTTGTATCTTTAAATGCTTTTTTATCACCTCAAAATTTTAATGAAAATAAGCTTTTAAAAATTATAGATGATTTTAACAATGTAACAACAAACAAAGATAATTACTTTTCTAAGAACTTTGGAGATAGATATTTTTCTATAGATGTTGCTAGAAAAATAGGTTATATAAGAGAAAAAATCAAAAAACTTTTTGTAACAAATCATATAAATCAACATGAAAAAAATATACTTATAACATCTCTTGTTTACTCAGTAGATAGGATAGCAAACACAGTAGGGCACTACGATGCCTACATAAAAAAAGAGATAAAAAATCAAAAGTTAGAGATGAAGATGCTAAATATCTCAACTACAAAAAATCAAAACAATGAGATACACAACAAAGATGCAAACCTTTTAGTAAGAGATATAGAGTGTGATGTACTCTACCTAGACCCACCTTACAACTCTCGCCAATACTGTGATGCTTATCATCTCTTAGAAAACTTATCTTTATGGAATAAACCTGAAGTTTTTGGAGTAGCTAAAAAGTTTGACAGAACTAAGATAAAAAGTGATTACTCAAAGATAAATGCACCAAAAAGTTTCGATGACCTTATACAAAATGCAAAATGCAAATACATCTTACTTTCGTATAATAACATGGGTAATAAAGGCAACACTAGAAGCAATGCAAAGATAAGCGATGAAGATATTATAAAAAGTTTAAACAAAAGGGGTAAAGTGAAAATTTTTGAAAAAAGTTACAAAGAGTTCAATGCAGGAAATACAAAAATTGGGGATAATAAAGAGAGAATCTTTTTTGTAAAGGTAGAAAATCTATGAGTTTAACATTATATGTAGATGGAGATGCTTTTCCTAACTTACTAAAACCCATACTATTTCGCTCCATAGAGCGATTAGGATTAAAAACTTTTGTAGTAGCAAATAAAAAGATAAATATCGGTAAATCAAAACACATAACTTACATGGTAGTAGATGCTGGTGCAGATGAAGCTGACCATAAAATAGTAGAGATGCTAAATGCTGGTGACTTGGTTATAACAGCTGATATACCCCTAGCAGATAGAGTGATAACAAAAGATGCTCATGCCATAGACCACCGAGGGGAACTCTATAGTGTAGATAATATAAAACAATATCTTGCTATGAGAGATTTGATGGAGAAGATTCGTGAGAGTGGAGAGATGACAAAAGGACCAAAACCTTTTTCACAAAAAGATGCACATGAGTTTGCAAATCAACTAAATGCTTTTTT
>CAZSWW010000177.1:1628-3513 GCA_964611265.1 uncultured Sulfurimonas sp.
TTAAATGACAAACACAGATAACATAAAATTTCAAAGCTACTCTTGGTCTTACGGAACAACAAGTTTTAGAGTTTCAGAACTAAAGTACAAGATAGAGCGACAACTTATAAGACTAAAAGAATTATGGCTAAAACACCCTCAAAGTAGTTGGAGAGAGATACAAAACAGTTACTTTGAGATACTTGTAGAGGAGGGATTATCCCGTTCAAGTGCAAAAGACAAAGCAAAAGATTCACGACAAAAAACATCGTCTTTAAAAGATTTGGGTTTTATAACAGATGATAGAAAACTTACCCCTGTTGGTGAAAAACTTTATGAGATAAATAAGCAAAAAAAGATCTCTATAAACAACATATTTGGCATCCGAGATGATAACTTTATATACTTCAAACAACTACTTAAAATAGAGTTTTCAAAACACTCAAACTCTAGGTCATACTCAGATTTTAAACTAAATCCCCTACTCTCTAGTATCTACTTTATCATAAATCTAAACTATATAACTAAAGATGAATTCACATATTTACTACCGTTAGTTAAAGATGTAAACTCATTAAAAACCATAGTAGAAGAGTTAAAACAAGATAGAACAAAAGGTATATATAGCTTTATAATAGAACATATAAAATCTATGCAAAACTATCAAGAAGCACTAAAATACTTTCTCAGTAATGAGCATACACTAGAAACTTTTGAGATTATAACTATGGATAGAAAGAGTAAGAAAAGTGTTCAAGGGTATTATAAACTCTACCTAGAACTATATAAATTTTATAAAGAAAAAGATACTTACGATACCATAAGTCAAAAAAAACAGATTCAAAGTATCATAAAATCTATAGGTTTAATATCTCCTAAAAATAGAACTAGCTACTATAAACTGCTATTTAATAGCTCTAAAAAAACATTAAAAGATGAAAATATCTCATACTTTATAAACAACTCTTTAGTAAGTTTAGATGATGAAACTTCATTTTTTAAGAAGATATTTTTTCTTATACACTCTATAAAATGGCATACAAACTTAGAAGAGTATTATGACTTAAATAAACGATACTTACTTTTAAGTGATATATTTATATTTGAAGATGAAAAGATAGTTTTAGATGATATAGTTTTTTTGTATCTTCAAGATAACATAACAGAGTTGCTAGATAGTTCTTTATCTACTTCTAAAGAAGAGTACCAAACTAGACTAATATCCGATATAGCTTTAGAAGATATATCTAACTTACTAAGTTATGATGAACAAAAATTATTTCAAAAAGTAAAGTTAAAATTTCCAGAAGTAGTTGATGAAAATAACCTAAAATCAACTATATTAAAAGTTAAAGAAAACAAAAAAATCATCCGTTTTAAGAAGCTTATATCTGAAAAATTTAGTGATGAAGAGATCATAAAACTTTTAAATTATATAAACGATAGAAAAGATGAATATGTAAAGAACTATATAGCTTGGGAGTGTGATGTTCCTACTATATTTGAGTACATTATCGGTATATGTTGGTATAAAATAAGTGGTTATAAAGGTAATCTAAGTAGTTTTTTAAACATGAGTTTAGACTCTTCACTTCTACCCGTTCGTTTTGCAGGTGGTGGAAAAGCTGACATAGTTTTTAAGTATGATGACCATGATTTGATGATAGAGGTAACACTATCTAAAAAAGAGAACCAAAGAAAGATGGAGTTAGAACCAGTTAGTCGCCATCTAGGTCGTTATAAGTTACAAAACAAAGGAAATCACTATGCTTTGTTTATAGCTTCGCATCTTGATCCAAATGTATTGGTTGGTTTTAGGTCTTATAGTAAGTTAAAATATTATAATACTTCAAATACAAATGAGTTTACTCAAAACTTACAAATCATACCATTAGATATATCTGAT
>CAZSWW010000178.1:0-3492 GCA_964611265.1 uncultured Sulfurimonas sp.
CTCGTGATTTTGGTGGTACTAAAAAGTGGAGAACTTGTTATACATCTGATGGAACAGGTCACTCTATGCTTTTTGCTATGGATAACAAAGCACACGAAGACAAAGTAGAAATCCATGAAAGACAAGAAGCGATAGCACTTATACATAACGATGGTAGATGCTATGGTGCAGTTTCAAGAAACCTTATGACGGGAGAACTTACAGCCTATATATCAAAAGCTACTACTATAGCAACTGGTGGATATGGTCGCATCTATAGTGTTTCTACAAATGCAGTTATTTGTGAGGGTATCGGTCAAGCTATAGCACTAGAGAGTGGTGTAGCAACACTTGGTAATATGGAAGCGATACAGTTTCATCCAACAGCGATAGTTCCAGTTGGTATTTTGACAACTGAGGGATGTCGTGGTGATGGTGGTTTGCTTTTAGATAAAGATGGTTATAGATTTATGCCAGATTATGAGCCTGACAAAAAAGAGTTAGCATCTCGTGATGTTGTAAGTCGTAGAATGACTGAACATATGAGAAAAGGTAAAGGTGTAAAAAGTCGTTATGGTGACCATCTTTGGTTAGATATAACTATACTTGGTCGTGAACATATAGAGAAAAACCTAAGAGAGGTAAAAGAGATATGTGAAAGCTTTTTAGGCATCGACCCAGCAGTGGATTGGATACCAGTTCGACCAACTCAACACTACTCTATGGGTGGTATCAGAACTAAGTACACAGGGGAGAGCCAAACTCTAAAAGGTCTTTACTCTTGTGGGGAAGCAGCTTGTTGGGATATGCACGGCTTTAACCGTTTAGGTGGAAACTCTGTAAGTGAAACAGTTGTAAGTGGGATGCTAGTAGCTGAGTATATAAGTGATTTTTGTGATTCAAAAGATAGCGATATAAAGATACACTCTAGTACAATCGAGCAGTTTGTAAAAAAAGAACAAGATAAGATAGATGAACTTTTAAATAAAGAAAATGGAGAGGATGCTTACAAACTTCGTCGCCGTATGGAAGAGATAATGATGGAGGATGTTGGTATCTTTAGAAATGGAGACGACCTTAAAAAAGCAGTTGATGAGTTAGAAGAGTTACTAAAAAGAAGTAAAAATATAGAGGTTTTTCGCTCAAAAAGTAAAGCTGCAAACCCAGCACTTGTAAATGCTTATAGAACTCAAAAGATGCTAAAAGTTGCTTTAACAGTAGCACAAGGGGCATATCTAAGAACTGAAAGTAGGGGTGCTCATTCAAGAGAGGATTTTCCAAAAAGAGATGATGCCAACTGGTTAAAGCGAACCATAACATCATGGGAAGATGAAAACCAAACTCTACCAACTGTAACTTATGAGGAGATAGATATATCTACTATGGAGTTACCACCTGGTTTTCGTGGTTATGGAAAAGACTTGACTGAACATCATAAGTACACAAAAGTTAGACAAGAGATAGTAGATGAGAAAGTAAAAGAGTTACAAGAAAAAGGTGCAACTAGATTTGAGATACAAGATGCACTTATGCCATTTATAGATAAATTACCTAAAAAATACCAAGGTATAAACGAAAGATTAGGAGAAAATGTATGAATAAAGATACTAACCCAAGAGAATTAACGATAAATATCTTAAGATTTGACCCACATGATGAAAATGATTTTCCACATATGGAAAGTTTTAAAATACAAGAAGCTGATGGGATGACACTTTTTGTAGCCCTAAATGAGATAAGAGAACACCACGATAACTCTTTAAAGTTTGACTTTGTATGTCGTGCTGGGATTTGTGGAAGTTGTTCTATGCTTGTAAATGGTCGTCCAACACTTGCTTGTAGAACACTTACTGCAAAACTAGATGCAAACATAACTCTTGCTCCATTACCACTTTTTGAACTTATAGGGGACTTGTCTATCTATACAGGTAAATGGATGAGAGGGTTAAATGAAAGACTTGAAACATGGATACATGACAAAGAAAATGAGTTAGAGGTAGATAAGCTAGAGGAGAGAATGGAACCAGAACTAGCAGATGAAATCTATGAACTTGATAGATGTGTTGAGTGTGGTTGTTGTGTCGCAGGGTGTGGAACTATTCAGATGAAACCTGATTTTGTAGGGGCAGTTGGACTTAACAAAGTAGCAAGATACCATCTTGACCCAAGAGATAAAAGAACAGATGAAGATTACTATGAGATGATTGGTGATGAAGATGGTGTTTTTGGTTGTATGACACTTTTAGGTTGTGAAGATGTTTGTCCAAAAGATTTGCCACTTCAAAGTAAGATAGCATATATGAGAAGAATGATGATTAAAGCATCGATGAAGTAGTCACTTTTAGTGACTACTTTGTTTAGTTTTTATTTAGTGCATTTAGGTCACTAAAAGCTACTTTAACTCTTTTTATAAGAGTTTCTTGACCCGCTCTTAGCCATTTTCTTGGATCGTAGTATTTTTTGTTTGGTTTGTCTTCACCCTCTGGATTTCCAATCTGCCCTTGAAGATAGTCTTTATACTTTTCGCTGTATTCTTTTACACCTTTCCAAGTTGCCCATTGTGTATCTGTATCTATGTTCATCTTGATAACACCATAGTCTATAGCTTCTCTTATCTCCTCTAGTGATGAACCAGAACCACCATGAAATACGAAGTTTACAGGTTTTTCACCAGTGTTGAACTTTTCTTGGATATATTTTTGAGAATTATCTAAAATCTTAGGAGTAAGTTGAACATTTCCTGGTTTATAAACACCATGAACATTTCCAAATGATGCAGCTATAGTAAAGTGTGGAGATACTTCACTTAACTCTTTATATGCAAGTGCTACATCTTCTGGCTGAGTATATAAAAGTGAGTTATCAAGATTTGTGTTATCTACACCATCTTCTTCTCCACCTGTACAACCAAGTTCTATCTCTATGCTCATCCCAATTTTAGACATTCTTTCTAAGTACGATTTACAAGTCGCTATATTTTCTTCTAAAGGTTCTTCAGATAGGTCTAACATATGTGAAGAGAACAATGCTCTACCATGTGCTTCATAATGACCCTCTCCAGCTTCAAGTAATGCATCAATCCACGGAAGAAGTTTTTTAGCTGCATGGTCTGTATGTAAAATAACTGGAACTTCATAAGCTACAGCCATCATTTGAACATGTAATGCTCCACTAATTGCCCCAATAATAGCTGCTCTTTCATCAGCATTATTTAAACCTTTTCCAGCATAGTAAGAAGCTCCACCATTACTAAACTGAATTATTACTGGAGATTTTACTTTCGCAGCAGCTTCTAAAATAGCATTTACGGAGTCTGTTCCAACAACATTTACAGCAGGGATTGCAAACTTATTTTCTTTTGCATATTGATAAACTTTTTCTACATCTTCACCAAAAAGAACACCTGGCTCAACAATATCTAAAATACCTTTACTCATAGTCAAATCCTAAATCATATATTTTCTTATTTAATAGTGATATTTTATTATAAATATTATTTAAAAGAACTTTAGA
>CAZSWW010000179.1:0-3478 GCA_964611265.1 uncultured Sulfurimonas sp.
TGATTTAATCTATTTATCATATCATTTAGATGTTGATTAGCAGAAGCTATCTCTTCAACACTTCTAGCATTGCTACTAGATATCTCATCTACTTTTTGGATTTTTGAAACTATATCTTCAATATTTTTACTCGTTGTTTCAAAATCTTTAACTGTATCATCACTTGATTGAACAGCTTTTTTGACAATCTCAACAGTGTTTACAATCTTGTCTTCTATATCTTGCGATGTATCTGAAAGATGTTGTATATCTGTTGAATTTTTATTCATCTGGTTTGAAGCATCTACGATTGCTTGAACTATTACACTTATGGTGCTATGTATATCACCGAGTGATTTTTGAGTTCTCTCAGCTAGTTTTCTAACTTCATCAGCAACAACTGCAAACCCTCTTCCGTGTTCTCCTGCTCTTGCTGCTTCTATGGCTGCATTTAGTGCAAGAAGATTTGTTTGGTCTGCAATATCTGAGATAACACCTAAGATATCTTTAACTTCACTAGCATCTTTAGATAAGTTTTCCATAGTGCTTGCCAAATCATGTTCACTCTCAGCACTCCCTTTTACTTTAGAGATTAGTTGTATAATCTCATCTTTAGCAATCATAAGATTTTTATTTGCCAGCTCAATATCATCTTTACTTTTTTTAGCTTCTGAGATAGATTCTGAAATATCAGTAGTAATGCTATGAGCTTTTTGATTTGTTTCATCTATAAGGGAAACTGATTGCTCTATATTTACCCCAACTTGGTTAGATGTTACAGACAACTCATGAGATATAGATGCATTTTCACTAGATGATATCTTAGAAGCAGATATAAGTTTTTCTACAGAACTAACCAACTTGTTAAAACTCTCACCCATCTCACTAATCTCCAATGGTGCATTAGTATCTACCCTTTGAGTTAGATCATTGTTTTTTGCAATATCTAAAATTTTAGCTTTAAATTGCTCTATTGGTCTTGATACACCTGTGTTGATTAGATATAAAGTTATAAAATAAAGCAATAAAATAATCACTAAAGATTCAATTGCTATTTTTTCAATCAATGATGTTATCTCAGCTTTAGATTCTTCTTTTATCTTAGCTATATTTTTTTCTATATCATCTATATATGCACCAGTACCGATAACCCAACCCCAAGGTTTAAAAAGTTTTACATAACCCATCTTAGGTTCAGGTTTATCACTGCCAGGTTTTGACCAATCATAAAGAACTACACCCTCACCCTTATCTTTTGCTACCTTTGCCATCTCATTAAATAAATAAACACCATTTGGATCTTTTACATTAGATAAATCTTTACCATTTAAAGATGGTTTTATGGCATGCATTATCATTTTTGGCTGAGTATCGTTTATCCAGAAATAACCATTTTTTCCATATCTCATAGCAGAAACAGTTTTTAATGCATCTTTTTGAAAGGTTTTAGTTAGCTCTGTTACATAAGCACCTGTACCAATTATCCAGTTAAATGGTTTAAAGACTGTTACAACAGAAATCTTTGGTTCATATTTTTTACTAGCAGGATTGTAAAATTCATACTTTATATATGCACGATTACAATTGCATTTTTTTAATGCATCTACTCCTAACTGAACAAAAGGAACTTTAGGGGTATTTATAAACACTTTTCCAGTTAAAGATTCTTTGATAGGATGCATAACCATCTTATAATCAAAATCATTTATCCAAAAATATCCACTTTTTCCATATCTAACAGATTTTACAAGCTCTTTGATACGCTCTTTTAGCTCATCTTCGCTTAGTTTATCTTTGTTGTCTTCATACTCTCTTTGCATCATTGAAAATATAAAATCTGTTTTAAGTTTTAAGTTACTAGTTATCTCATCATCATTAGTAGCTTTTTTATAAAATGATTCTATAGAGTTAATAGCTAAAGATGTATAGTTTTTCAACTCAGATTCTTTATCTTTATATGCTTGTTCTTTATAATCTTTTATCTTACTATCTGTAAGATTATTTATATCACTTATCGACTGAAAAGTAAAAACAGTAGAAACCAGTAAGATACTCGATACAATTATTAGTTGTAATCGTATTTTTATAGATAACTTTTTCATGATTAGAAACTATAATTCATAATAAATCTGTATTCATTCCAACCAACAGAACCATTTTTTGTTGCATCAGAATCAGAGTTTTTAACATAAAAATCATCAGCAAAGTTTCCACGGAAACGAAGTTGTAGATTTTTTACTAATTCAGGGTAGTAGATAAAATCAAATCCTATCTCACTAGCATCATCTTCTGTGTATCCATTGTTTTTATCCATACTGTAGTTTGCATAGTAAAGAACTGTTTTAAGGTTTGTACCCATTGATTTGAAATCATAAGATGCAGCTACTTTAGTAGCATCAGTTCCTGCTAAAAATACATGTCTTGTTACCATACCTTGAGTATATGCTGGCATACCACCCCATGGAGAGATAATAGCATTTTTTGTAGCATCGTCATTATCATCGTTTGAACTTGTTGAAGAGTATGCAACATAAGCAGTAAATGCATCTATCTTCGCACCAACTTTAGCACCCCAGTAAAGACCACTTAAATCACCTGCATAACTATCACCAACATCACTTTCACTAATGAATTGAGATGCGACAAAAGGTTTTATAGAACCTAAGTCCATTTTATAAGAAGCTTCGCCATAGATTGCATTTAATATATCGTGAGCATAATAATCCCATAGTTGGATTTTTAGATCTTTTATACCTGTATAAGTAGCAGAGGCGATGCTAACTCCAGATGTATCTTTTCCTACAGCATAAGTTCCCATATCTACAAAATCTTCAACTTGATCTCTTGTATCTACATAAGAGTAACCACCAGTTATAGCTAACAAACCACCATTGTAAGCACGACCAAATGTACCTTGTGCAAACTTAGTTATGTGTGCTAGTAAGATTGTAGTATCTTCTACATCTTTGTTTGTTAAAACATAAGCTTCAAAAAAGTTTGGTATCATTCTAGCATCATCAGCACCAGCTAGAGGTGTATTTAACTTTTGGCGACCTGCTTTAAATGTTGTGTTGTCGTAAGAGTATTTTAGATAAGCTTCGCCTAGTATTGAGTAACTGTTGTTATCTTTTCCAAATAGTGTTGGATCAACTTTTGTATAATCATCTTTAGGGTCATCTAGTAAAAAACCATTTGTAGTATAAAAAGCTGTACCAAAACTAAGACCTTCATAAGTAGCAGTTTCATACTTTAAAAAACCACCTATAGCATGTCCATCTCTAGTATAATCAGACTTTGCACTTCTAGTATCATCTACACTTCTTGATATACTAAACTCCCTAATGTTACCACTAACTTTACCATTGCTAAACATACCTTGCAAAGTATCTGCATTTATCGTACTTAAAGAGCCTAAAGCTACTAAACTTAAGATTATCTTTTTTTGCATCTTGACATCCTCTTGGTAGAAATATTATCAACTGTTTCTAATTGGTTTTAA
>CAZSWW010000180.1:0-3476 GCA_964611265.1 uncultured Sulfurimonas sp.
TACGGGTTATCTCTTCACTTATGGATGATATAAGGTTTACCATTTTAGAAGTTATCTTATAAGGTGGTTTATAACTACTCATTGAACATCAATCTTTTTTCATTAAATTTCATCAGTGATACCTCTAGGAATAATACATTTAAATTGTTCTAAATCTTTATCATTGATAAACTCTACATTTGGGTCAATATCTATCACTCTTTGTATTCCACTTCCATAACCTGTATATGCTAATATATTTTCACAAATAGAATTCAAAATTGGATTTCTACAAATTGACCTACCTGTTTTTATATTTTCTATTGTCAAGGAGTTAGTTAATTTGCCAGGACTAATTATCTCTATTCTATTGTGAAAAATAAAAATTTTAATAGAAGCATTAATATAATAATCTCTATGAATTAAAGCATTAGTTATTAGCTCTCCAAATACTCTTTCATCTATCTCTAAAACTCCATTAGAGTTAAAATCTTTTTCAACTTGTCTATACCTTAGATTACTTTTTATAAAATTCATACTATCATCATACAGTTTTTCAAATGTACCTAGTATTCTTTTCTTTGATATAAACTTATTGACATAAATTTCATTGCCATCAAAATAACAACAATCTATATAAAACATAGGAGAAAACCTTTGAGGGTTTATTCCAAAGATTAAATTTCCTGCTAAGGTTAGATGATTATCTCTTGAAATCATCTCATTTTCTAAAATATTTTCAAAATTTAAAACACCTTTTTGCACTTGCTTAAAAATATTGATATTCTTTTTTTCCAAATAAAAATAGTATAACTGTTGGTTTAAATCATTAATTGTTGTTTTTGCTAATATCTCTTCATCAGCATATAGCCCTTTAGGTTCAGAAAAAAGTCTTTTTAGCTCTTCATCAGACATTATTTTTTTATCTGCACCTGATTTTGTGTAGTATATGCCACTACTTGTTTTATACGGTTTTGCAAAGCCACTCTCAATAGTTACGATTACTACTCTTTTAGCATCAATAGTGATATTTTGAGTAAGTGGATGAATAGGTGGTTTTACATTTTCTTGTCCAACATTACCTATTAACTGCCCCAATTTTTCTACATCTTCTTTCTCTAATCCAACTATATTTTCATCATCATCTACACCAAAAATAATTATTCCACCATTTGCATTAGAAAAAGCAACAAACTCTTTTGCCAAATCTTTTGAAGATATTATCTGCTGTTTAAACTGTGTATAGCTATCTTCTCCATTTGATATTTTTTCAATTAATTCTATCTCATTCATATCATTCTCCAAACATCAATTTTTTAAACTATTATTCTATAAAAATTTTAGTTAATATAAAAAATAACATCTTCATCTTCTAATCCATATCTTTCTGAAATTAATTTTATATATTTCAATATATCAGATGCACTTAAATTTCGTTCTATATATATTTCTACATTATCATCTAATTTTTTTGGTTTTCTACACAGTTCTGGATTCTTTGTAATTATTCTTTGTTTTTTACCTTTAAAATCATCATCATATGTAAAACTTTCAAATAATTTTTCATCATAAATATATAGATAATTACAAAATTTTGTAAAACACTCTATCCAACTTCTATTTTTAATAATCAATATCTCATTATCGATTTTTATTTTTTTTGGTTTAGTACCTTTATTATCAAAACTATCATTTAAAGTATAGTAATCTTGTTGTTCACTTTTTATAAATAATGATTCATCAATATTTGGAAATTTCCATATTTTAATAGCTATATTGTCGTATAAAAATTTTGCTCTTTTTTCTATTTCCTCTTTATTCCAATTATAAATATTTTCAAAATATTTATTTAATTTTATTCCACTTGTTTTTATAATTTCTTTTTTATCTAAAAAGATTTTATTAGATAGATTTGAGTTATAACCTGTCAATGTTAAATTACCAATAGTATGTAAATATTTTTCATGGTCTTCTTTAGATTTATTACCTAACTCTATTTCCCATCTTGTTGTTAATTTTTGAGGCATAATATGTTCTATCGATAAATCAGAAAATGGAACAAGCTCTTTATTTTCAAAACTTTCCAATGCATACAAAAGATATTTTTTATTTTGAAATTTATAAATATTTTTACTAATAAAATACTGTTTAAATTCATTATTTCTAGGAAATATAGCCTTTCCCCTTTTATCTATTAATATACTTGCTAAACATTCATAATAATTTTGTTTATAATTTTCAATAGCAACTAATTCTTTATGTAAAGTCATAAAAACTTTATTTAAAACATTTGTATTATACTCACAAACTAACCTTCTAAATACATAATTTCTTATTAATAATATAGATTTAATTAAAATTTCATCATCTATGACACATTTATCTAAATCATTGAAAATATTTAAAAGACAAGGAAATGCAACAGTTACCTTTAAATCTCTTAATTCTTTAATAACTTGTTTAATATATTTATTTTTATAATCCAAATACAAAAATTTAGAATATATATTTGCATAGTATAATAAATCTTTTAATAAATATTCGGCATTATTATCTATCTTTGAAACATAGCTTTTAAATGCAATATATACTTCATTTTGTTTTGGTATATTATTCTCTTTCATAGTCAAATAATCTCTAATAAAAGAGGATATTCTTTCACTACTTAAAAGTTTTTCTATTTTCAACCAATACTCTTCAAAAAGATAATTTTGTTCTTTATACCCTTTATCCATCAATATAAAATTACGAATTAAATCAGCTTCACTAAGACTAAGACCTGTTGAATTTATACTTTCAAATATTAATTGAGGGTCATCTTTTTCTCTATCTAATTCAATATACACAATCCAAAGTCTTCTTAATGTTTTAAAATATTTTTCTATACTAATTACCGAATTTTTTAGATATTTTATAAAAAAAATATAATTTTTATATATTTTTGATGTTTCATTTTCATCTATATTTTCATTATTTAATAATTTAACAAATATTTCATTATCATCTTTTATAGGTTTTAACTTTAATTTATTACTTCGTTTAATTGTTAAATAATCGTCGTAAATTTCTTCTTTATCATCTTCATCTTCACTTAAATCATATAAAGCCTTTAGAAAGAGCATTGATGTAGTTATCCTTTGTTGTCCATCAATAATAATATATTCTGTTATACCACTTTCTATCGCTTCTATGTCATTATTTTTAATATAAACTATTGTCCCTAAAAAATGTGTTTCTTTATTTCTCAATGCTAAAGATTCAATATCTTTTATAAATTCCATACATTGAGCATACTTCCAATCATAGTTTCTTTGATATACAGGAATTATAAAATTTGTTTTTTTCTTATTTAAAAATTCTTCAAATTTAATTTCACTTGCTTTCATTTTATAATATTCCTTTCATAATACGATAAATCCCAAAATCTAAATCACTTTGGTCAAAAAGTTTCTTTTGATTTTCAGTTTTACTCATATTTTACCTTTTAATATTATTTA
>CAZSWW010000181.1:0-3459 GCA_964611265.1 uncultured Sulfurimonas sp.
GAACTTAAAAATCTTACAGATACAACTTGGTCAATTATACAAGCTAAGTATGAGCAATCAAAACCACAAAATATAGGTTCTATTTTAAAAGTTCGTGGAGATGAATTTAAATCAAATTTAATGAGTTTTTACAATAAAAACAAAGATAAAATGGATGAAAAAGATCTTAAAAATGCAATAAAAAATTATATTAGTATTCATAGGTATAACAATAATACAGGATATTTCTTTATAAATAAAGAAACTACTACAGTATTGCATCCAATCAAGCCATCTTTAAATGGTAGAGATTTAAAGGATTTAAAAGATAAAGATGGAGTTTACTTTATACAGGAGTTTGTAAATATTTGCAATAAAAAAAATGCTGGCATTGTTAAATACAAATGGGAAAATCCAAAAACAAAACATATAGAGGATAAAATAACTTATGTTTTTAAATTTGAACCATACGGCTGGATAATAGGAACTGGAGAATACTATAGTGTGCTTAAAAAAAGACTTCAAAAAGAGGTTATAGAGTTAGTAAACAAATTAAGATATGCAGATAATAATTATTTTTTTATAAGTGATTATCATAGTGTTTTAATATCACATCCTTATTTACAAGGAAAAGATTTTTCTAATGTTATAGATAAAAAAGGAAATCTAATAGTTCCACCTATGGTAAAAATAGCAAGAGAAAAAGGGGAAGGGTTTACAAGCTATTGGTGGAAAAAAAATAAAAAAGACAATAAAATTTTTGAAAAATTATCATTTTCAAAAGATTTTCCAGACTGGAAAATGGTGATTGGTACTGGAGTTTATATTGATGATATTAACAAAGAAGTAGCTAAACGAAAAAAAGAGTTGATGCAACAGTTGAGACAAATTGTAAAAACAACAAAAATAGGAAAAACTGGTTATCTTTATATATTTAACGGTGATGCGAAAATGCTTATCCATCCAAACAGTAATATAGATGGTAAAAATTTTTCAAAATTAAAAAATCCAACAAAGGGAACTTATATTTTTGATGATTTATTAGAAGCATCAAAAACTACAAAAGAGCTAATATATAAATGGGATAAGCCAACAGATAAAGGAAATTATATATATGATAAAGTTTCTTGGATAGAATATATTCCTGAGCTTGACTGGTATGTAGTATCTTCTGCTTATTTAGACGAATTTAAAGAATCATCAAATGAAGTTGTAAATTTTATTACGATTTTGGCTTTATTTATATTTGTTGTTTCAGTTATTTATAGTTTTATGTTTTTTAGAAATCTATTGATACCAATTTTAAATATTTCACAACTTGCATTAAAAGTTACAGGTGGTAATTACGATGTAAGGTGTACCTTAGATAGAGATGATGAGATGGGGATATTGTCTAAAGAGTTTAACAAAATGGTAGAAAAGATTAGAGATAATATTGAAAATCTTGATATTAAAGTAAAAGAAAAAACAAAAGAATTAAGCAAATCAAATAAAAATATAAAAGATAGTATAGAGTATGCATCTATAATCCAACAAGCTATACTTCCATCAATAGATATCTTAGATAATTACACAAAAGATAATTTTGTAATTTGGCAACCAAGAGATATAGTTGGTGGAGATATATACTTTATAGTTGAACTTAAAAGTAAAAATGAGATTTTAATTATGGTTATAGATGGTGCAGGTCATGGTGTGCCTGGTGCATTTGTGACGATGCTAGTAAAAGCGATAGAAACACAGATAGTATCAAGGATTAAAGATGGTTTACTCAAACCTAGTCCAGCAAAAATATTGGAATATTTTAATAAGTCTATAAAAACAATGTTAAAACAAAAAAAAGGTAGTAAATCAAATGCAGGATTTGATGGTGGGATTTTATACTACAATAAGACTACAAAAGAGTGTAAATATGCAGGGGCTAAAACTGATCTTTATATCATAGATGATGATAAATTAAACATAATAAATGGAGATAAAAAAAATGTTGGTTTTGTAAGAACAAAAATAGATCAAAAATATACAGAGCATACAGTGGATATAAAAGAAGATACAAGATTGTATATAACAACAGATGGTATCTTTGATCAAGAGGGTGAAAATAAAGCTAGATATGGGATAGATAGATTTGAATCAAAAATAGTTGAAGTAAGCGAAGAACCATTTGATATTCAGAAAAATCTTATACTAGATAGTTTTAATGAGTTTAAGCAAAATATAAGACAAACTGACGATGTAACTATTGTTGGTTTGAAATTTTAGATAAAGGTAAAAAATGGAAAATATAAATATACAAAAAACAGAGGATTCACCAAAAGTGATTTTGGACTTTGAAAAAGGTTTGATTGAGTTTGAAGGGGAGTGTTATCCAGAAAATGCTTTTGAATTTTTTGAACCAATCTTACTTTGGCTTAGTGATTATTTTAAAGATAACAAAAAAGAGACTATTGTTAATTTTAAGCTTTCTTATTTTAATTCTGCTACTACCCAAGTACTTTTTGATATATTTGATATTTTTGATGAAAGTGGACATGAATTTTTGCAGATAAACTGGTTTTACGATAAAAACAATAAAGGCACATTAAAAGATTATGAAGAGTTTCATGAAGAGTTTGAGGATCTAAATATTCAAGCAATTGTAATTGAGGAGTTGTAAAATGGAGATTGAAAAAGAGTTAGAACTATGTATAAAAATAGATGAAAAAGTTGTTATTGAATTAAGTTCAAAAATCACACAAGAGAGTATTGTAGAAACAGCTCAAAATATAAAACAAAGATTGATTGATTATGAGTTAGATAGAGAAAAAATATTTAATGTTTATGATGTGTCTATAGAGATGCTACAAAATATCTTAAAATATTCGTATGGAAATAAAATAGATGAAGATAAAAAAAGGGAAGCTGATGGTAAATTTATCTTAAGATACGATACAGTAACTAAAGAGATTGTCTTATGTAGTTGTAATCTTATTGAATCATCGCAGGTAGATATTATAAAACAAAGAGTTGATGAAGTTACAGGGCTAAATGAAAAAGAATTAAGAAAACTCTTAAGGGTAAAAATGAAGTCTAAAAGAGATGGTCATAGTAATGGTGCTGGACTAGGATTTGCTACAATAGCTACAAAAATATCAAAACCTATAGATATAGAATTTAAAGGAATCTTAAAAGATGTTGTAAAATTTAAACTTGAAGTAACAATATAAGAAGACGATTATGGATGAGATTCAAACACTAAAGCAAAACAACAAGCTACTTCAAGATAAGCTCGATAAACAAACTAAGGTTTTAAAAAAACAACAAAGAATTCAAAGGATGGGAGAAAGAAAACAAGAAGAGCTATTGTTAGAGATTAGAAAAGCAAAAAAAGAAGTGGAATCTATGCATAACCATATACGACAAAGTATAGAATATGCTTCTTTAATCCAAAGAGCTATAATACCAAAAGAAAAAGAGATAGAATCATATTTTAAAGATAGC
>CAZSWW010000182.1:0-3440 GCA_964611265.1 uncultured Sulfurimonas sp.
AATTATACTTCCCCTAGATTATAAGATTCTATAGCATCTGCTAGATTTTTAAAACCACTTACTCTACCAACAAGATAGTTTTCATCTAAAATATAACAAGATATAAACCCACCCAACTCTAACAAAAATAAAACAACCTCATTTGATGCTTCTGTATGCTTAGATATAACTCTCATACCATCTATAGTATCATTAAGTTCAACAACAACATCATACTCAACATCAAGTAGTTTTTTACCATCACTTATATATGTAGCCATTTTTATAATCCTTATAAATTTTATTTTCATAAGCAAGTTTAATACCTACTTCTTTTAGGAATGATTTTTGCTATTATTATAGTTAAAAAAGGGTTAGTTTGAAATATATATTACTTTTATCTATATACTATGTGACTATTTTTGCATCTTATAATCCCTTTTTTCAAGAAGTAAAGTCAGAACCAAAGAAACAAGTCTCAAAGAAAGTTATAAAAAATACTATCTATAAACCTAGACCTAGTAGAAAAAATATCCAGATGAGTTACTTTGGATATATACACACTAAAAAAGGTAAATTTGCTTTGGTAAATTTTCAAAATCAAAATATCATCATAAAATCTAATGATTCTCTATACATAGATGAGCAAATATTTAAGATAAAAAAAGTAACAAGTAACTACATCTTACTAAAAGATAGATACGGTAGACTTCAAACAGTTTACTTTAGTTCACAAACAGATAAAGGTGGTAGTTTATGAAAAAGTATATAATAAACTACATCTTGACAATAAGCATCATACTTTTTGCTACAGGTTGTGCAAATGAGTATAAAGAAGATATATTAAAAAATGAACTTGAAGAAAATTTTACTAACACAAAAAGAACACTATCTCCAAATGATGCTATCAAGATTATAAATGTAGATGCTAAAAACTTTGAAATATCTACAACAACTATACCAGACAATGAAGCGATAAAAAAAGTAAAGATTTTAGGTGCAGAACTAAATGATGTGATAGCACTTATAACAGAAGCAACAGACCAAAATATCATCTTCCAACTACAAGCAGATAAAAATAACAATAATATAAATATAAACCAAACTAATACCAATGATACTCTACAAAATAATTTTACAGATACAAATCAGGTCATATCTGACTCAAAGATATATGTATCTGCTTCAAATATTGGGTTTGGTAGGTTACTAAAAAAAACAGTTGGTGACAAACTTAGCATCCGTTATGAAAACGATACTTACTATCTAGGTTATTTTAAAACTGTAACTCTTAAAATACCATCTCTTATGGGGCTAAAAAGTGAACTTACAAAGACACTAGAAACTCTTGGTGCAAACAATGTTGTGCATGATTCTATAACATCATCTATAACTTTTTCAGCAAGAGAAAAAGAGTATATGGAGATTATGAAGTATCTTAAAGTTTTAAGAGATAACCTCTATGTTATAGAGTACGAAATATCTATATTTAATGTTGAATTAAAAGATAACTATAGTCTAGGGATTGACTGGGATGTTGTTTATAACTCTGAGAGTAAAACAAGTCTTAACAGTAAAACAAACTTTAACTCTACAAATCTACTAGGCTCAGTAGCTAGTGTTGGAGCAGTTTTTCAAACACCAAACTTTACAGGTTCAGCTGTTGCAGAAGCACTAGCTCAGTTTGGTAAAGTTGAGAGCATACAAAGACCAAAACTTTTAGGTATAGCTGGTACTGATGTGGTACTTATAGATGGTGTTGAGGAACCTTATATAAAAGAGGTGAAAACAACAGCAGTTGGTGACAATGGAGTACAGACCTCAACAGTTAGTGCATCTGCACTAAGTGGTATAAAAGTCACACTAAACTCAAACATACTTGATGGTACAATTTTAACAAATATCTCTTTAGATATAAACGATATAGTATCTTATAAAAACTTTTCAGTAGATGGAACTAGCTACTCCCAACCAAAGATACAAACTAAAAACATAAAAAGCACTATGAGAGTTCAACCAGGTGTTCCCATAGTTATATCTGGTTTATTTAAACATAAAATAGACAAAGGCTATAACGGCATCCCAGCTATGGCAAATACACCAGCTAGACTTCTTGGTGGTAGTGAACATGCACAAACCACAAAAACAGAGATGGTTATAGTGGTAACTCCTAAAGTTATCAAATATGTTATGAGATAAATATGGCTATTTTTACAGCAGGATGCATTGAACAAACAAATGATGCAAGAGAGATAAGGGACAATGTCTATAAACTGGCTCGTCATGACTTAGACTCTCCTGCTATGAAAATATCTGTTAGAAAATCTCCAACTTGCATAAACTTTATAGCATTTTTACCAAAAGACAACATTGTCCAAGAAAATATCTTAAAAAAAGTATCTGAGTGTGAAACAAGAACAGTAGTTATCTTTGAACTTGACTATAAGTTTGTTGGTGTCGTTTGCGAGTATAGAAGGATTATAGACTATATCTTAGACAAACCAAAAGAGTTCGCCTATGAAAGGGGTTATAAAACAGCTTTTGTAGATAACTCAAATGGTGTAAAACTTGTTTCTTTTAATCTTGACACTTTAAACCGTGAAGCAAAAGCTGGTTTTATCTCTTTAGGTTTTACTATACTTCTTACTTCATCTATATTTTTTAGTGGTTATGCACATCTACAAGATACAAAAATCAACAAAGGTAACAAAGAAACTCTAGTACAGCAATATAGAGAGATGGTAAAAAAAGAGTTTCAAACATCTAAAGAGATAGTAAAAAAAGTTGATATAACAAGTGCTTTAGAAGATACAGAGAGACTGATGCAAGAATCAGGCTCAACACTAGAACAGTTTTCATACAACGAAAAAAAGTTTTGTGTAAAAGTAAAAACACCTCAGATAGAACCACTACTAAGACTACTACCAAGAAATATGAGTATAAAAAGTATAGATAGGCTAAATGCAAAGGTAAGCTACTGTTATGAAAAAATATAATCTTATACTTATGTTTATAGTTGTACTTCTAACTATAAGCATATCTAGCTACTTTTTTTACCTTGACATCATATATAAAGATAAGCTTGTCAAAGAAAATGTTGAAGAGTTATACACTCTCAAAAAAACAGCAGGAAGACCAGTTATAGAGTATGCTACAAAAAAAGAGATTGAGCAAAAAAACTTCAGCTACAACCAAATTATAAAAGAGTTAAACCTAGATGCTATGGCTATAGCAGACAAACAAACCATAACTATAAAGGGTGTTATCCATAACAACTACTCATATATGTTACTAAAAAGGCTACTAAACATCATAAAAAATGATGAAGTAAATCTTATAAGCAGTTGCATAGGAAAAGAGTGTACAAAAGATGAGTATGGATTTGTTATAAAGGTTAGACCTTATTTATTAAAATTAAAATAATGAATATAGCCAAAGGCTATATCCACTAACTACATCAT
>CAZSWW010000183.1:0-3437 GCA_964611265.1 uncultured Sulfurimonas sp.
AGTTTAAGTATAGCCATACCAAACATCATACCCCACATAGCTGGAAAATGGAAAAATTGATGACCTAAAACAGCCATAACAATAGTAAGAATACCAAGATAAACAACACCCATACCACCATCTAAAACTACTGGTTTTTTCTCAGTAGAAGCATCAAAAGGTGGTTGCCCAGATGGAACTGACATAGAAAGTAAAAATGCAGTGATTACCCAACCTACTATAGATGCAGGGAAAAGGAATAAAAAGTCAACAAATTCACCCTTACCAGCAGTCCAAGCCATAAGTGTAGTAATATCACCAAAAGGAGACCAAGCACCACCAGCATTTGCAGCTACTACTATGTTGATAGCACCTGGAACTAGGAATGCAATATTTTTCTTATCTATTGTAAATAGTACAGTAGAAAGTATAAGTGCTGTCGTTAAGTTATCTGCAACAGGTGAGATAAAAAATGCTAAAAGACCTGTAAGCCAAAAAAGCTTTTTATAAGTATAACCCTTAGATACAAGTTTATACTTCATAAGGTCAAATACACCTCTTTCTAGTAGTGTTTCTATAAATGTCATAGCAACAAGTAAAAAGAAGAAAATCTCTGCTATCTCTAGTATAAGATGCTCTAACTCATTATGTAGTGGGTCTGGATTTAAGCCATTTATGGCATAGTAAATACCAACTAACATAAACATAAAAGTACCTGCAAATAAAGCTGGTTTAGCTTTATTTACTTCCCATTTTTCCTCTGTCGCTATAAAATAATAAGCTATTACAAAAACTGCTAAACTTAACCAACCTACCCATGTAGTGGCAAGATTAACATCTGTTGCAGCATGACCTGCTACATTAACAACATTTTCAACTACTGAACTATGTTCCATTATTTCTCCTCTATCATTGTGTGTACTCCAACTGATTGTTCTCTTGCTAATGCACTAAGAACTATCTCTTTTGCTGTAAGTAAACGAAATTTTAGTAGTTTACCAATATTTTCATTTAAAAGAGCATTAATTTGACCTAATGCATCAGATAATCCATCTTTTGTTCTAACTATAGACACATTTTCCCACATAATACGGCGAAGTTCATTCTTTTTAGACTTATCATCTTTAAAACTCATCACTTCATCACTTACATCAAACTCTATAAACTCTTTTTTTTCTTTAGATTTTAAGATATCTTCCACTGCTTTTTTAGCAAAAACTAAACCCTCTAAAAGTGAATTTGAAGCAAGTCTATTTGCTCCATGTACTTTTGTAGATGCAACTTCTCCAACTGCATAAAGATTTTTTACAGTTGGAACTCTTCCATCTATATCACTTTTTATACCACCTATAGCATAATGAAAAGCTGGAGAGATAGGAACTTTTTGTTTAGGAACATTAAAACCTAAAGAGTTAAGATTTTTAAAAATATTTGGAAATCTTTGCTCAAAATATTGATATTCAAAATTTGAAAAATCAAGATAAACTTCAGAATTTGTTTTTTTCTTGTAGTCGTATATAGCTTTACTAACAATATCACGAGATGCTAATTCACCCCTTTTATCGTAGTCAAACAAAAATCTTTTGTTGTACTTATCAATTATAGTAGCACCTTCACCTCTTAATGCTTCTGTTAAAAGTTGTTTTTGCACACCCTCGTTACCTATATAAACAGTTGGATGAAACTGCATCATCTCCATTCTTTCTAACTCTATACCTTTTAAAACACAAAGCCCTTGCATATCTGCACTAATGCATGGTGCATTTGTATGGTACTCAAAGAGTGAACCAACTCCACCACTAGCGATGATAACATTATCTGCATAGATATTTCTACTCTCTCTATGGTCTAAAACTGTTACACCATAACACACACCATCTTTTATAAGTAAGTCAACAACTCTTGCATTTGTAAGCATCGGATGTTTGTTTTGAGATAGTAAAAAATGATGCATATAACGACCAGTAGCATCCCCACCTGCATGAAGAATCCTCTCGCAAGAGTGAGCAGCTTCTTTTGTATAGAGTAGTTTTCCATTTTCATCTTTATCAAACTCAAAACCATTAGCTATCAAATCTTCTATAACTTCTTTAGAGTTTGTACTAAGAGAATCAACAGCATCTTCACAACAAAGACCTGCTCCAGCTTCAAGTGTATCTTTTATATGAGATGGTATATCATCTTTATCACGAGCTAAAGCTACTCCACCTTGAGCATAAAAACTATTGCATTTAAAAGTTTCTCTTTTGTTGATAATAAGAACTTTTTTGTTTACAGGGAGATTCATAGCAGCATAAAGACCAGCTACACCAGCACCTATAATGATTACATCATATTTCATAATTTAAGAACTTTTCTTGATGATAAACTTTACATTTTCATCTGATTTTGGTGTAGAGTCTTCGTAATATGGGTTAGCTTTATATCCACATCCATTTAAACTGAACATTATAATAGCTATAATTAACAAAATTTTATTCAAAACAAACCTTATTTTTATATGGAATAGATAATAATACACAAAGCATTAAAAATGCTTTAAAAATTTAGATTATTTACTAATAGACTATTATAAAAAATGATATAGTAACTTAAATGCTAAAAGGTATAGTATGACACCCATAAGTTTTTTAATATGACTTTGTTCTAGTTTAAAATGCATAAAATAATTTCCAACATATCCACCAACAATAGAACTTAAAGCTACACAACTAAGAAGAACATAATCTATCTCTACAAAATTTATATATGTAAAAAATGACCCTAAAGTTGAAAATGGAACAACAAAACTAACAGATATTGCAACTTTTTTAGGCTCAAATCCTAGCAAGATTAAAAGAGGGATAAGGATATTTCCCCCACCAACCCCTAAAACACCAGCTAAAAAACCAACTGATGAACCAATAGCAAACATAATAACCTTACCCTCTATATGTATAATAGACTTTTTCTTACCAAAAAACATTATGGAAGCACTATAAAAAAGCATAATCATAAAGAAAAATTTAACTATATTTTCATCTATAAACATACTAGAATAAGCACCAAGTGGAGCAAAACTCATCATACCCAATGCTATAGGTATAACAAAAGAAAAATCTATAACTTTTCTTTTTATATTCATCACACTTGAAGTTATAGTTGTACTAGCTCCAGCAAAAAGCCCAACAGCTTTTGCCAAAGTAAAATCTAAACCTAAAAAGTTAAATATAGGTACAAGAGCTATCCCAGCGCCTGCTCCACCCATAGAAAATATAATAGAGAGAAAAAAAGTTATCCCACTAAATAAGATATAATCATTCATCAACTATCTTTTAAGGGATGCTAGGTGGAGTTATCTCATCTCCTAAAAAAGCATAGCTTTTACCAATTCTTGCTACTGGATTAAACTCTATGGTTAATCTCTCTTTATCTGTTATATTTTCATCTTTTACAAATATCTCTTTTACATTTAAAAC
>CAZSWW010000184.1:0-1862 GCA_964611265.1 uncultured Sulfurimonas sp.
AATTCAGAGTATTTTTTATCTCTTGTATCAGCTTTTATATTTAAAAAACTATAATCATCTCCGATATCTATCTTAGCGATAAAGTTCCATTTACCTGGTTTTTCAAGTTTTAATCCACTGAAAGTATATACACCATCTTTTTGTGTAAACTTATCTAGTGTTTTATCTAATTCATGTGTTTCTGGTCTACTAACTGAAACCAATAACTTAGCATCTGTTACAGGATTATTTTTTAAATCTGTTATCTTATAACTTAGAGTTGTTCCATCTTGGTCTAAACCATTGTTTATGTAAGATACTTTATATTTTCTATCAAACTTTATCTTTGCTTCTATAAATTTATTTGCTTGAGCATCTGCATCTTGATAATAAGTCATATATCTATTACTTTTTTGTATATCTGCTTTAGCAGTAACAACAATCGTTGTCACACAAAAACTAAATACTAATGTAATAGCTCCACCTATCGCATATGGCCAAATTCTACCATCACTTTTTTTACTCATCTCTATGCCTTCTTCTGTATAAAATTCGTCTTATATACATAACTATACCATAAATAACGAAACTATAGAAAAACACTTTAAGCCAAAACAATGCTTCTTGATTTGCATCTCCTGGGTCATTTTCTAAAACTACACCCTTACTAACAGATATTTGATGTGCAATATCTATATAACCATTGAACATTGATGCTGCATATTTACCAACTATCTGTTTATCTTTTGCTTTTCCAGCTATTAGTGGTAATATAGAACCACCATAGTTTGATCTAAGTTCATTAAAATGTTCCCAACTATCAGCATATACTATAGCCATGATGAAAGCTTGAACAGCAGAAGCCACAGGGCTTAAAACTTGTGCTCGATTAAAATATTTATATAAAGAGGTATCATTTACTTGAATATCTACCTGAGAATCTAACTCTGAAAATGTCATAAGTATAGTTGGTTCACTAAACTTTGATAAAAGAGACTTCTCATACTCTACCATACTTGTATCAACTGGTAACTCTCTTAACATTACCAACTTCAAAGAGATACCTGTTTTTTGGTAAAGTTCCTTACCCAACAATTCAACTTGTTCAGTAAAAGCAGTACGATGGATAACATCATCTTTATATAAATACTCTGCAACTAATTGTGTTTGAAAAAAGATTGTAAGAACGAGGGCATAAAGCCCTCTAAATAAAAATTTCAATGAAATTTCCTAACCTATAAAAAGGTGATTTGGTGTTACCACCGCGTAAAGTGTATATGCAGCCATAAATAGTAGACCCCAAGAAATTATTTTTTCCATTTTATACTCCCTTACTTCACATCAACAAAAGCTTGTTTAGCATTATCTACACTAAACATCTTGATTGACTTTTCATTTTCTAACTTGTAAAAGTTTTCTGCATTAGCATTTTGTACAGCTAGAGCATTCACAGTTAAAAAAGCAAGAATACTAAGTAAAAGTACAGTAGCTATAAGCATACCAGTTACACCATCAAGAGCAAATACGCTTCTATTTTCATTCATACCTGACTCCTTATTTAGAACTTAAGCTAGTGATGTATGCACCAACAGCTTCTTTTTGTTTAGCGTTCAATCTGTCAAATGCTGGCATTTTACCGATTGCACCTTTTTTACCATGGTTAAGAACATTAGTAACAAGTTTAGAGTTAAATGAAGCTATACTAGGAGCTACAAAATCCATACCATTACCATCTACACCATGACAAGCTGAACAAGTTCCAGCAAAGATATCAGAACCCTCACCAGTCATACCATTAGCAACAAATTTAGCTACAGTATCTATCTCAGCATCAGTGATTAAAGCACCTGTGTTAGCATTGAAAAGACCATTACGATCTGGCA
>CAZSWW010000184.1:1962-3410 GCA_964611265.1 uncultured Sulfurimonas sp.
GCATCAGTGATTAAAGCACCTGTGTTAGCATTGAAAAGACCATTACGATCTGGCATAGGCATTTCCATACCAAGAAGTTGGTTGTTTGAACCATTTTCTATAACATGTTTAACAGTGTTAGCTTCAAGTCTTACATTAAGATTTGCAGCTTTACCATCGATACCATCAGCACTAATACCGTGACATACTTTACACTCTGCTAAGAAAACAGACTCACCCATCTCAACTAATCTATCACCCTTAATATCTGCATATTGAGTGTTAAACTTAGCATCGTGAGCTGCTGTATCTTCATTGTATTCTCCAATTTGTGAATATGCGTTTACTGGATAACCAACTAGAAAATACCACATACCCCAAACCATAGTTCCTATAAACATAATAGCCCAGCCCATTGGTACTGGATTTTTATATTCACCTATATCGTCCCAAGACTCATCTGCTAATTCACCAGTAGCAGTATCAGTTTGCATTTGACGAACATACTTAATTACTACAAAAACAGTAATAATAACAAGTGCAACAGCAGCTGCAACTGTAAGCATGTTTACAATATCACCATTTAAACCACCCTTAGACATACCCACAGACATGTAAGTAAAACCTAACATAGCAGCAGTTATGATAATTCCCCAAAGATAAAGCTTATTCATATATCTCTCCTATTTCTCTTCTGTCTTAGACATAGCATTTACCGGAGTATCTACTATGTCATCGTTTAGTGCTATATTGCTATATTCTTCATAGTCATGACCATCTGCATCTTTACGATTCTTATATAGATGATATATATAAGCATATAGAGCAACCGTCATAAAAACAGTAAGTGCGAAATAACCATAAGCTTGTAATTCAGCAATATTCACTATGTGTCCTTATTTAAGACTGTTTAAATATGCAATAAGTGCTACTATCTCAGGAATTTTCCCATTAGCTACTGCATCTTTAACATCTTGATCTTTCATATCTGCTACTACAATTTTTGCTTCTGCTAAAGCTAAAGCATTTGCATCTGCGATTGAATCACCCATTTTAACAACTTTAGTAGTTCCATCTTTCATAGGAACTGGTTTGTTATATGGTACACCAAAAAATTGTGCTACTGTTAATTGCTCTGCATAAGCAGTATCAATATCAGCTTCGTTTGTAAACATCCATTTGTATCCTGGCATAATTGAACCTGGAACTACAGAAACTGGATCTTTCATATGATTTTCGTGCCAGTCAGTTGTACGGTAGTTACCTACACGGTGTAAATCTGGACCAGTTCTTTTTGAACCCCATAGGAATGGACGATCATAAGCATACTCACCACTTAAAGAGTAGTGACCATATCTATCAGTCTCAGATTTGAATGGACGAATAAGTTGTGAATGACAAGCATTACAACTGTTTTTAATATAAACTTGACGACCAGCTAACTCTAAAGTAGAGTATGGCTTAGTACC
>CAZSWW010000185.1:0-3375 GCA_964611265.1 uncultured Sulfurimonas sp.
TAGCTTGAACTAAAAAAATATCACAACCTTTTAATAGTTCAACATCTTTTTTATGACCATTTGAAATATATTTTAAAACTTTATTATCTTCATAAATGACAAAATACGGAGCTTGTCCTGTTCTCTTTATAATCGTTTTTTTATCATTATCAACTGCTAATACTATTTTCATTTTATCTCCTTTATTATGCACATATATCCAAATTATAACGAAGATATAATCTTATGTCAACAAATTAAGTTATTTATAGTCTCTTAGTTCTTATAAATAATTTAAAATGATATAATTTTAAAAAATTTATAGGAGATTTTTTTGAGTAAAAAAAGAGTAATTATATCGGCTTGTTTGTTAGGTCATATTTGCCGTTATGATGGTAAAACTAAAAAGACTACTGAGGTTGTGGATGCTTTTAAAGGTTATGAGATTATCCCTTTTTGTCCTGAAGCACCACTTTTTGGAACACCAAGACAACGCATAAGTGTAGTTGAGATTGATGGTGAAAACAAAATCATAACAGATAAAACTAAAGAGGATGTTACACAACTCTTAAAAGATGAGATAAACTCTTTTTTAGATAAGCATAAAAACATAGATACCATAGTGTTAAAATCAAAAAGCCCTAGTTGTGGGGTTGGTACTACACCTATACTCAATAAAGATGGACAAAAGATAACTTTAGGTAATGGTATAGCTGGAGATATATTTACCAAAAGATTTACAGATATAGAGATTTTGGATGAAAAATCATTATATAAAAGTGATAGTTAATAAGTAAAATATAAATATGATATAATAATTAAAATACTTATGGAGTATATAATGAGTAACAAAGAATATTTAGTCAAAAAGATATGTAAAAAATCAAATATTAACTTTCAAAATGATTTTTTTGATAATCAAAAAAATATAGCAAAACATAATGATACGGTATCTAAATATTTCTTAGAATCTTTAGCAAATAAATATGAAATTATATATGCGATAGGTATCACAAAAGGTGAATTAGCTTTAGAAATTTCCAAGTATTTGAATGCTAATTGCACAAAAGGAAAAGGAAAAGATATTGGTGAAGCTGACCAAATAGCAAAAAGTTATTTAGAAAAAATCAATACAAAGATAACATAATGAACGGAGTATCCTTATTTGCTAATGTAGGAATTGCAGAAACATATATTAGTAATCATAATATTAATATTGTAGTAGCAAATGAACTTTTAGAAAAAAGAGTTAATTTTTATAAAGAACATCATAAAAATTGCAATATCATTCAAGGTGATATTACTGATAAAATTATATTTAACAAAGTTTTAAATGAAGCGAAAAAACAAAATTGTGAATTTTTACTAGCAACACCACCTTGCCAAGGTATGAGTGTTGCTGGTAAAATGAAAGAAGATGATCCTAGAAATTCTTTAATTAAATATGTTATTGAATTTATAAAACAATTACAACCTATAAATATAATAATTGAAAATGTACCAGGAATTTTAAAAACTTATGTAAGTGTTAATGGAGTTAAAACATTAGTTATAGATTACATCAACAATGAATTAAAACCATTAAATTATTTTATTAATCCTACATTAGTAGATACGGCAGATTATGGTACTCCACAGTCAAGAAAAAGGGCAATTTTTCTTATTTCTAAAGTTTCGCAATGGAAATTACCAAATAAAGAAAATAAGATTACAGTAAAAGAAGCTATAGAATATTTGCCTAGTTTAGAAAGCGAAGAGAAATCAGATATTCAATATCATTATGCAAAAAAACATAACGAAAGACACATTTCCTTTCTAAAATATACTCCAACAGGAAAAACTGCATTACACAATAACATACATTATCCAAAAAAAGAAGATGGAAGTAGAATTAAAGGCTATTCAACAACATACAAAAGAATAGATTGGGATAAACCAGCTCCGACTATAACTATGGCAAATGGTTCAGTTTCATCTCAAAATAATGTTCATCCAGGTAAATTGAAAGAGGATGGCACATATTCAGATGCAAGGGTTTTAACATTAAAAGAAATATTTATTTTAACTGGTTTACCAGATGATTGGCATCCTCCAAAATGGGCAAGTGAAAATTTAATAAGACAAGTTATAGGTGAGGGTGTACCACCTAAATTAATTGATAGATTATTAACAACTATGCCAAAGGATATAAATGGCAACTAACAATATGAGATGGCAAGCTCCAGGAAATGGAAAAATATTTGATGATAAATTGGGAAGTGATAGCTATATGAATAAAAGAACTATTTGTGTTCTAAAATATATACAAGAAAATCCAAAAGTTTTACAAAAAAAATTTGAATTAGAAATAAAAGACTATTTAATATCTTGTGCTAATTATGCTAAAAATGATAGTTTAGCCAGTCATTTTTTCAGACCATTACTATTTATGGGGTTTATTCAACAATATGATAATTCAACTTTAGAATTAACGATCGAAGGTGTAAAGTTTTTAAATGCTTATAAAAACAAAGATTTTATTAAATGTAAATTTTATATTTTAAATCAATTAGATAATACGAAATATCCAAATAAAGCAACTAAAGATATTAAGTTACAACTATTTCCATTTAGAATATTATTTAAATTATTATTAGAAAATAATGAAAATGGAATAGATACAAGTTTTATAAAAGAACAATTAGTAAATATTGCAAAAATAGATAATTTAAATTTATACATACAAGATAAAAATCTTGAAAATATACCAAAGTATGAACCATATGATAAATTTAATACTTGGGTTATAAATTCATTAGTTAATATTGAAATATTAAAAAAAGTTTCAAACAAATATTTCATTTCAGATAGTGTAGTAGAACATATAAAAACTTTATATAAAGACCTAGAATTTAAAGACTTTTTCTTTACTGATAATACATTGTCTTGTGAAATAAATAATAAAACAGCAAAACAAAGATATAAAAGAAATGTAAAATTTATTAATGAAGCTAAATATAGAGATAATTTTATATGTCAAGTAAATCATGAACACATTACATTTATTTCAAATAAAACAAATTATGTTGAGGGACATCATATAATACCAATGTTTCAACAAAAAAATTATGAATTTAACTTAGATGATGTTAATAATATAATTTCATTATGCCCTAACTGTCATAGAGAAATACATTCAGCAGATAATAAAAATAAAATTATTGATACTTTATATAATTTAAATCAAGAATATATGAAATCAAACAATATTTATGTAAATGATTTATATAAAATGTATATGTGTGTATAAAATCGGTAATACAGTAAAGAATATAGATAAATAAATATTATTGCATAATTTGAGTTATAATACCAAATGTCTAAAAGAAATAAAAAAAATACTAAAATAAACCAAAA
>CAZSWW010000186.1:0-3365 GCA_964611265.1 uncultured Sulfurimonas sp.
TTTTTAGAATTTAACCTCTGTAGTTAGCATATAGTCCGTAGTATCAGTTGTTGAGTCTTGGTTATCTGTACTTATAACATTTGCTACCCATTGAACATTTTTACTTTGATCCCATGCAAAACCAGCTGTAAGAGTCTTTTTCTCTTTTTCATCAGAAGAGTTTAGTTTTTTTGGTGTCCAGCTATCGTATCTAGCTAACATTCTATACTCATAATCATTACCTAAACGGTACTCACCATTAAAAGAGTAACCATCACCAGCTTGAGCTGAAACATAAGTGTCATTTGATGCTGTATCATCAGAGTAGATGTACTGAGCAGATACTAAGAAAGATGGTTGGTTATATACTGTATGGATACCATAAAAGTATAAATCATCATAATCACCAGCTATACCATTTGCACTTGCTTTATGGTTTTGGTTTAATTGACCAAAGAAAGATGCATCAAAGTAAGTTTTTTTGTCTTGTTTATCTTTTCCACTTACACCAAGTATATGTGCTGTTGCTCTCCACTCTAAAGAGATACCGTTACTATCTTCTTGGTCAGCATGGTAACCCTCACCATTAAAAAGTCCTATCTCGCTATCAAAATACTTAGTTTTTGTTTTAAAGTTAACACCAAAATCAGCAGAGTTTGAAAGGTGTGCAGAATTTCCATTTTCTATAAATACTTTTTGGATATTTCTAAAATACCAAGCATTATGCTCTTCATAATCATGCCATGGACGGTGAACTAAACCTAGTTCTACACCTGTTGATGGTAAAATGTTGTTTAAGTAAAGGTAAGCATACTTCATTCTCATATCTTGACTTCCACCATCATTATGAGCATCAAGAGTTACACGGTAGTATGATTTTGGGTCATCTAAAAGGTATGCTTTTAGTTGTAAGTAAGCTCTTCTGATTTCAAACTGACTATCATTTTTAATAGATGAATTTTCTTGGTCAGTATATGTGTAACCTGCATAAACAGTACCACTAAATTTTAGTTTATCAGCTTTAGAAAAAACTGGAGTAGATTTTTTAACTTTTTTAGTTGCGGTTGTATGAGTTGCAGCTTGTTTTAATGCATTCATAACCTCTTTTGGGTCAGCTTGAAGAAGTGTACGACCCTCACCAGCTGTTATAAAAAGTTGCCCATTTGCATCTGTATAAAACTTCATATCACTTGCTGTTGCAGATACAGTTCCTAATGTTAAAGCTACTAAACTTGATAAAACGATTTTTTTCATAATTGGTTTCCCTTAATTCTTTTAATGGCAAAATTATAAAAAATCTTGATTACAACTAGGTTACATAGATAAAGATTGGATACAGTTAAGTCAGAGAAGATAAATAATAAATAAAAGGTTATAATTTTATAAAAAAAGGTAAACAATGAATTTAACACATTTAGATGAAAATCAAAGACCAAAGATGGTCGATGTAAGTGACAAAAACCAAACAACTAGAATTGCTGTTGCATCTGGTATCATAGAGATGAGCCAAAATGCTTACACAAATGTTGTAAGTGAAGCTAACAAAAAAGGTCCTGTTTTACAAACTGCTGTTATTGCAGCTATCATGGGCGTAAAACAAACAAGTACACTTATACCGATGTGCCATCCACTAAACCTTAGTGGCATTAACTGCGATATAGATGAACTACCAGAACTCCCAGGATTTAAACTAACAGTTACAGCAAAACTAACAGGTCAAACGGGGGTGGAGATGGAAGCACTTACTGGTGTTAGTGTTGGACTTCTAACTATTTATGATATGGTAAAGGCTATAGATAAAGGTATGGTTATAAGAGATGTTCAACTAGAAGAAAAATCAGGAGGTAAAAATGGAGATTTTAAACGATAGTCAGAAAAAAGTTGAGATTACATACCCTTGTAGTTGGAAGTATAAACTTATAGGGTATGAAAAAGAGGCTATAGAGAGAGCTATACATGAAGTTATAGTTGAGCGAGAACATAACCTAAAACACTCAAAAGCTAGTAAAACTGGAAAGTATGTAAGTATGAATCTTGACCTACTGGTGCATAATGAAGATGACAGAAACTTTATATATGAAGCTTTAAAGAAACATCAAAACTTAAAAATGGTGTTATAAAAAGGGATTGTTATGGCTATATCAAGAAGAGATATTTTAAAATACTCAGGAGCAACAGCTGTTGTTGCTTCTATAAATGGTTGTAGTGCATCTTCTTTATCACCTACAGATGCTAAAAAACAATATATTTACAGTTTTAAAGCACCTATCGCAGATACAAAAAAACCTAGAGTTATTGTAGTTGGTGGTGGTTGGTCTGGGCTTTCAGTTGCAAAATACACAAAAAAAGAAGCACCATCTGCTGATGTAATTTTGGTAGAGCAAAGAGAGCAATTTACCTCATGTCCTATGAGTAATCTATGGCTATTTGATAAAGTTGATTTAGAATACTTAACACACGATTATCTCCAAGCTGGTCGTGAAAATAACTACACTTTTTTCAATGCTTCTGCTATAGGGATAGATAAAAAAAGAAAAATCCTAAAAACTACAAACGGTAATATTGAGTATGATTATCTGGTTTTAGCACCAGGTATTGAGTATGATTATTCTTTTTGGACAGATGATTTAGTGCTGGAGAGAAGATTAAGACAAGAGTATCCTGCTGGTTTTATGGCTGGTTCTGAACATCTAACTTTAAAAAATAAGATAAAAAACTTTAAAGGTGGAAACTTTATTATGACAGTTCCAGCTGGAAACTATAGATGCCTTCCAGCACCGTATGAAAGAGCTTGTTTGTTAGCATCTTATTTTAAAGAGAAAAAATTAGATGCTAAAGTTATCTTACTAGATGAAAACAATGGCATCACCATAAAAGAACATGGTTTCGAGACAGCTATGAAAGAACTTTATAGTGATTATTTGGAGTACTATCCAAACTCAAAAATTGAAGAGATAGACTTAGATAACAAAACAGTTATTACTGAGTTTGAAGAGTTTACATTTGAGGATGCTTCCTTTTACCCACATGTTAGAGGTGGTAGGTTACTTGAGAGTTGTGGAGTAGCTAAAGATACTATATATAACAAAAAAGAGGGTAACATAAACCCTATAACTTATGAAGTGTATGGTGAAGAAAATATCTTTGTATCTGGAGATGCTAGACCTATGGGATTTTCAAAGTCTGGAAATACTTCAAACACTGAGGGTCAGTATGTAGCTAAAATCATAGCTAACAAGATTAACAAAAAAACAGCCATAAAATGGATATCACCTATAACTATCTGTTTTTCTGCTGTTTCACTTTACCCTGAGAGAGCGATATTTATACATTCTGAATATGCTTACTATGAAGAGAAAAAAGCATTTGGATTTGCTACACCGATA
>CAZSWW010000187.1:0-3339 GCA_964611265.1 uncultured Sulfurimonas sp.
CTGAATTTTTTTATAATTCTTTTAAAAAGTGACTCTTTCTCTTCCTCTTTTTGAATAGGTAGGTTGTATATGCTATAGAGTTTGTTTTTTATTGCACCCTTTATGAGGTTTGATTCTAGTATGCTATCTATTAATTCTTGATTTTTATTTTCAAAAGCTATGGCAAGTGCTAATGCTTCACCTATATTACCATCTTTGTTTAAAATAGCTTGTTTTATGGTATCGTCTATCGATAAAGAGTTAATCAACTCATCTAACGGTTTATTTACTACATTATCTGCTAAAGATAATGATGCAGCTAAAAACCCTTTTTGTATGTTTTGTATATCTGCAATAGCTTCTAAAAAAAGTGCTACAGTTGTGATTCTATTTTGGATTTTTATCTTTAGTAATGTTCCAAATCTAGTACCATCTTCACCATATAAAAACATACCTAGCCAAGCTGTTAGTTGTACTTTACCAAGTAAAGTTATAGCTTGATTTATGGAGGTTACTTCTGTCTTAAGCCCGATAGCTGGTGAATTTAAGTATTGTAAAAGTTTTATAGTAAAGTCAGTATTTTTAGCAAAAATATTTGCTAGTTTTTTAACATCATTGTTTCCCTCTAATTCATTTAGTAGATTTAAAATCACAATTTTGTCATTTTGTCTAGCATAAGGTTCTACAGTTTCTTTTTTTACATATTCAAAATCACCGACAAACATCTCTACATTTGCATCTTTATGCTTTTCAAATATCTCTGTAGTATCAACATCTGTTAGTATGATTTTTTTATTTAAATCATAAATCTCTTGAGTATAAAAACTAAAAGAGAACACATCAATAATGACATAATCAATATAGTTTAAAACTTTTTCATAGTCAGTATTTGGTTCAAAATAAATAGCCACTTTATAGTTGGCATTTTTTAATTGAACTAACCTTTTCAATACAAGATTTGAATATTCCATATTTTTATGAAGCTTTAAAATAGAGTTTTTTGAAAAAAGTCTAAGAACATCAACATCTTTAATAAGTGTGATTTTGTTTACATCTAACATATAAATATATTCATCTTCTGATGATGCAATTATATTGTCTAAAATAGAATAGTAGTCAACTAATTCTTGTTCATTTTCAGAAGTATAGTCATACCCAATAAAGCGAGTGTTTCTTAATAATACAGGGTGTTTTGATAAATAATTCAATAATACAATCCTAAAAAGTTATTTCAGAGTTTAACATATTTTCCATTAAGTCTTATTTATAACTTTAACTACTAATTAATATTATTTATTGTAATATTATAAAAATTTAAAACTAAAGGTAATTTATGAAAAGTGTTTTAATCTTGGGTGGTGGTTTTGCTGGTATTGATGCTGCAATACATTTAAAAAAAGAAAATTACAATGTAACTTTAGTAACTGATAGGGATTATTTTTATATATATCCAACTTCTATATGGGTTCCAACTGGTGAGAGTAAATTTGAAGATGTATGTGTTGATATGAAAGAACTTAGTTCTGCTCATGGTTTTCATCTTTATGTTGATTCTGTGGAGAGTATATCTGCTAAAAAAGGGGAGGTTATCCTTTCAAGTGGTAAGATTTTTAATGATTATGACCATCTTATCTTAGCTATGGGTGCTTCAAAAATGAAGCATAATGGGATTGAAAATACACTATCTATATGTGGTAATCCTGAACAAAGTTTAGCTATAAAAGAAAAAGTAGATGAGATTGTTGCAAAAGGTAGTGGTAAAATCTGCTTTGGTTTTGGTGGTAATCCAAATGATACTTCAGCTGTTCGTGGTGGTCCAGGATTTGAACTATTTTTTAATGTACATAACCTACTTAAGAAAAAAGGTATTCGTGATAACTATGAGATGACATTTTTCGCTCCTATGGACCAACCGGGTAAAAGAATGGGTCCAAAGGCATTATCTATGATGGATAAAATGTTTGAAATGTCTAATCTAAAACAACATTTTGGTAAAAAAATCAAGCAGTTTGATGAAGATGGAATCATTTTTGTAGATGATTCCAAACTAGAATCAGACTTTACTATGTTTATACCAGCTGGGGATGGACACGATGTGATTAAAAATTCTGATTTACCTACAAATGAAGCTGGATTTGTTAAAATAGATGACCATGGTGCAGTTAAATTTTCAGATATAGATACATTTTGTGATGGTGAAGATATGAGTCGACCTCATAATATCTATGCTATTGGGGATATTGCAGCTCTTGAGGGTTATGATTGGAGAGCTAAACAGGGTCATATTGCCGAGGTTATGGCTAAAAATGTAGTCCATAACATAAAAGAGAAAGACAATGGTGGGAACTCATTTTTAGGTTATTATGAACATCTAAATATCTTGTGTGTAATGGATACAGGAGATGGTGCTGCATTTGTTTACAGAGATGATAAGCGAGCATTTATGATTCCTATGCCTATAGTTGGTCATTGGCTTAAAAAAGGATGGGGATATTATTGTCGTTATTCAAAGCTTGGGAAGATACCTAGAATACCAGGTATGTAATATAAGTACTTTTTATATTACTTATGTTTAGTGTTACTTATTTACACCATTTATTGTTAATATTTTTAATTTATTGGATAAATTTATATTCTATTAGTGTATAGTATATAAAGCTAAGATATTTATGTTAGAATATTAAATTAAAAAAAATTTAAGAAAGGTGGTTGTGATGGCTGGTAGAAATCTATCCAAAGCAGATGCTCCTAGAAACTATAATAACAATGAAAAAAAACTAAATGAAGATGATTTTATAGTATCAAAAACAGATACTAAAGGTAAAATCATCTATTGTAATGAGATATTTAGTAAAATGGCAGGTTATTGTCCTGCCGATTTAATAGGTTCAAATCATAATGTTATCCGTCACCCAGATATGCCTAAAATCGCTTTTAAACTTGCATGGGATCTAATCAAAAACAAAAAAGAATTTTTTGGTTTTGTAAAAAATCTTAGTGCTGATGGTGGCTACTACTGGGTACTTGCATATATAACACCAGATATAGACCCAAATAGTGGTCAAATAGTTAGTTATACTTCAGTAAGAAGAAAACCACCACAATCTGCAATAGACCAAATTATACCTATATATAAACTATTAGTAGATGCTGAAAGAAGAGGAGGGATGCAAGCTTCAGGTGAATTGCTTACTAACTTCTTGCAAGAACATAAAATATCTTATGATGAGTTTGTAATAAATCTTCAAAAGGGAGCTAAACTATGAGTTTTTTTGGAATAGGTGGAAGCAAGAAGAGTTCAGATGCAGAACTAATGAAACAGATCTCTGATGTTTTTAAAAAAGTTAAAAAAGGGGAGTT
>CAZSWW010000188.1:0-3322 GCA_964611265.1 uncultured Sulfurimonas sp.
AAAAAAGGTGTTTTTATGGATATCGCAAAATATAGTGCAAATGGAAATGATTTTGTAATTTTTCACTCAGAAACTAAACAAGATAGAAGTGAATTAGCAAAGAAATTATGTCATCGTCAAGATGGTATTGGTGCAGATGGTTTGATTGTTATTTTACCTCATAATGAGTATGATTTTGAATGGCAATTTTACAATTCAGATGGTAGTCATGCCGATATGTGTGGAAATGGTAGTCGTGCTTGTGCTCATTATGCTTTTGCACATAGATTAGCACCTGCAAATATGAAGTTTTTAACTGGAGCAGGTATCATAAATGCAGAAGTTGATGGAGAGATGGTTTTAAGTGAATTAACACCACCACAAATTTTAAACAAAGATATTATACACAACCATAAATCTTGGTGGCTTTTGAACACTGGGGTAACTCACTTAGTATATTTTACAGATAATATAGAAGAGTTTGATATAGATGAAGCTAGAGAACTAAGATATAAATATGATGCAAATGTAAATATCGCATTTATAGATGATGGAAATTTAAAAGTTCGTACTTATGAACGAGGTGTAGAAGATGAAACATTAGCTTGTGGAACAGGTATGGCAGCTTGTTTTTTTAGAGCATTTACAGAAAAAAAAGTTGAAAACAACATAAAAGTCTACCCTAAAAGTGGTGATACCTTATATCTCGGGTATAATGGAAATACTATAACTTTTAAAGGTAAAGTTAAAAATACTTTCAACACAAATTGGTCTTTTAAAAAACGAAAGTGATTATATGTTTATAAATAACCTAGCTTATGAAGCAAGTGCAGGAAGTGGTAAAACTTTTATGCTTGTTGTTCGTTATCTTTCGCTTCTTTTTAAAGGGGCAGATAGCAAGAAAATCCTTACCCTTACTTTTACAAACAAAGCAGCATCAGAGATGCAAGAGAGGATAGTAAGCACTTTAGAAGAGTTAGAGCATCGTGGTGAACTTGATGAGATAGTAAAAGTTACAGATTTTACAAAAGAGTTTTTGCTTGAAAATCGCCAAAGGGTTTTAAGTGAATTTTTAAACTCCCATACTAAGATTATGACCATAGATAGTTTTTTTACCCATATACTTCGTAAGTTTTCTTTGTATGCATCTCTTATGCCTGACTTTTCTACATTTGCATCACAACACGAGATAAAACTTCTTACTAGGTTTTTAAAAGAGGTTGATGTAGCAGGGCAAAAAGATACACTTGTATCGTTGGCACTAAACTCTAAAAAAAGACTTAGCGATATTTTCTCTTTACTTGAAAGCTTTTACACAAAAACACAAGAGTTAAGCCATCTAAAGTTTACTAAACAAGATTACAAGGCTTTTGAAGATGAAGCTATGATGCACTTTGGGGAGTTTAAAAGGCTTATAGAGTCTTGCTCAGTGGCATCTAAAACTGCTTTAAATGGAGTTGATGCAAAAAACTATGATGAGTTAGTAGCTAAAAGTTGGATAGGCAAAGAAACACTAAACTACAGAACTTTCTCAAAATGTTTTACACCTGAGATGGACACACTTCTAACAAAAATCCAAGAGGCCATAAAAAACCAAAACCGAGCAAAAGAGCAAAACTTTTTTCATTCACTTTTAGGGCTTGTTTCAACTTATGAAAAAGCAAAAAAAGCACTCTATGTTGATGATAGTGAACTAAGTTTTTCAGATGTTACAGTTTTGGTTCACTACCTTTTAAAAAACAGAGTTGATAGTGAGTTTTTATATTTTAGACTAGATGCTAACATAGAGCATATACTTTTAGATGAGTTTCAAGATACTTCCATAATGCAGTACGAGATTTTAAAACCACTTATAACAGAAGTAACATCTGGTGAGGGTATTTTTAACGATAGTAGCTTTTTCTTTGTTGGGGATGTTAAGCAGTCTATATATAGGTTTCGTGGTGGTGTTAGTGCATTGTTTCACGAAGTGGTAAAAGAAAATGGCACTCAAACACAAGCACTTTTGACTAACTACCGTTCACAAAAAGAGGTTATAGAGTTTGTAAACAGAGCCTTTGAAAACAAGATAAAAAACTATGAACATCAACTAACAAGAGATGAAGCAAGTGGTGGATTTGTGCAAGTTGTGCTAAATGATGACCCACTACAAGAGGTTTCAAAACAGGTTAAAAACCTTATAAAACTAGGTGCAAACATAGATGAGATAGCCATACTTTGTGCAACAAATGGTGATGGACAAGCAGTAAAAGAGAGTTTAGAAGCTGATGCTATCGAGGTAGTAACTGAAACCACCACAAAACTTATAAACCAAAAAGGTGTAAAAGCACTTTTAGAGTACCTAAAGTTTGTTTATTTTAAAGAAGATATATATAAGTATAACTTTTTTTCACTTATAGATGAAGAGGTAAAAGATATAAGTTTTGTAGATGTAAATAGTGTAAAACTTATAGATATAGTAAAAAACTGCATAAAAACTTATAACCTTTTTAACAACGATTTTAACATCATCAGATTTTTAAGTACCATAGCTAGATACCCAGATATAGAAGCCTTACTTTTTGAGTATGAAAGGTTAGATGCAAGTGCAGCAGCTTCGGAACTTAGTGGTGTTAGAGTATTAACAGTTCATAAATCAAAAGGGCTAGAGTATGAACATGTTATAGTGATGGACAGACTAAAAAAAGCCCCACCATCAAGAGATGCCATCATCTATGAGTACGATGGTATAAAACTACAAAACATCTACCTAAGAACAAAAGGGCGAGATGCCATAGATACAAACTATGCAAATGCTTTAACAAAGGAAAAACTACTTGTAAAAGAAGATAGTCTAAATGCACTTTATGTGGCTTTTACAAGAGCAAGAGATAACCTTTTTATAGTTAAAAAGTCAAAAGATTCTATATTTGATATTTTAGAGTTATCACCTTTTAGTAGAGGTAGTTTAAAGGTAGAAGTTAAACCTAAAAAGATAAGTATGGTAAAAGATGCTAAGTTTGACTATGTAAACCTTTACTACGGAACTCAAAGCGATATACTAGAACTTGAAAAAGAGCAAAGCCAAGACCTAAAGTCACAAAACTTTGGTTTAGCTATGCACTATATGTTAGAGATGCTAGGTTCTTTTGAAGTAAAAAATATGCAAGATGCAAAAGATATGATGCTAAACAAATACGGTCATATCTTAGATAAAAATGAAGTACAAGATATACAAAACCGAGTAAAGATGCTTTTAGAACATAAAGAGTTTCAAACTCTTACAGATGGTGAATGTTACAAAGAAAAAGCACTAAGATATAAAAATAACCTCAGATATATAGACCTACTTGTAAAACAAAAA
>CAZSWW010000189.1:0-1751 GCA_964611265.1 uncultured Sulfurimonas sp.
TAGGTATTTTAAATCTTGCATCTTGTAATCAACTTTAATATCTACTTGAAAAGTTGTGTCTTTAGGTTTTGTTATAAGTTTTATATTTTTTAATGAAACCACAAAACCTATACGACCATTTGTGTCATCATTAACGATGCCAGAGGAACTTTGTGTTGCTGCTTCTATAAGCATCCCTAAAGTAGGTATATTATCAAAACCAACTACTACAGATGCTTTTTCCTCATCTGTGCAGATGATGCTTTTTACAAATCTTATGGGTTTTGTATGTGGTATGGCAAATTCTGACATCTAAGAGTTAAGTTTTTTTTGCTCGTTTATATAAGTAACTAAAGTGTTAGGAGTTGAGAATATACTAGCTGATTCTTCCATATTTTTCACTTTTACACCAAACTCTTTTTCTAAGATAAGTGTTAGTTCTATAGCATCAACACTATCAAGTCCAAGACCATCATCACCAAAAAGAGCCATATCGTCTTCTATCTCATCAGGTTCAATATCTTCAAGACCTAAACCAGATATAATCTTTACTTTTAAATCATCAGTTGTTACCAAAATATGTTCCTTTATTTTTTTGATATTATACCTTATAAATCTTCAAAACCGATTTTTTTGCCAACTGAACTTTTGATGATTTTTTTATGGTTATGCACTCTAAATGGTATATGTAAAGAGCCTAGGTTTTTTCTTAAAATGGCTCGGATACTTTTTCCTCTTAGTTCTACTTCTGATTCTACATATATCTCTAAAATCTCATCTTTTAGGGCTGTTTCATCTCTCGATATTTTTATCATAACTGATGAGATACCATCTAACTCCTCAAGTAAAGATTCTATCTGAAGTGTAGATACTCTTTTTCCTGCTATCTTTGCTAAGTTTGAACTACGACCTTTTAATTCAAACCTTTTTTTATCTATGATTTTTACAATATCTTCAGTTTGAAAAGGAAATTTTACATCTTTTACTACACCATCAGTTATAATCTTTTGGGCTATAAATGGTGAAGTTATATTTAACATATCGTTATTTTCACCTATGCTTACACCATCATAACTCTTTAGTATATGGGCATCATCTACTTTATAAGCCATCAAACCAGTCTCAGTAGATGCAAAAAGTTGCATAACAGAACTACCATAATGCTCTTTAAATACTTTAGCATCCTCTAGTGGTAGTGGAGCAGTTGATGTTAAAAATAGAGTGTTGTTAAACTTTACATCTTTTTTAATCCTGTTTAATGCTTTTATAAAAACAGGTGTAGTTACCACTAATGTATCATCTTTTTGGGCTTCTACTGCTAACTCTTGAGGTAAAAAGTTCTCTTTTGTCCATATCTCTACATCTAAGTTTTTTGGTAAAATAGCCCCAATATCCACACCATATATATGCACAAAAGGTACAGTTACAACAACCCTTTTAAAGTTTTGTTTTTGAAGTGTTTTTATAAGTGCAGATGATTCTTTTTCTAAATTTTCTTTAGTTTTATACACCCCTGTTGGTGTACCTGTAGTTCCAGATGTAAAGAACAAAAACTGCATACCATTTTGAGCAAATATATCTTTGTCTAGTGAATTTACATACTCAACTAAAGATGGTTGAGATTTATCGTAGATAACATCAAAAATATTGTGTTCATAGTTATAGAGTGTGTTTGAGAGTTGCTCAACTTTTGTAGATGGATTTTTTATCTTTTTTATATCTATATAGACTTTTTTATCCATATCAAATATTTTCATTTTTTTCCTTTTATC
>CAZSWW010000189.1:1851-3319 GCA_964611265.1 uncultured Sulfurimonas sp.
TTTATCAGCATCAAAATAAATATACTTCCAATACCTATGGTTATAACAAAGCCTATGGAGTGAAGGGCATTAGTATCACTAACTATTAGCATCCCAAAACCTGCAAGTGTACTAAGTAGAGCATAACTTATAGCTTTTTTAGTTTGTATCAAAGTTTTTGTTTGGTTCATATAGATGCCATAGTCGATGCTTATAGATACAAGTATGATAAGTGCAAAAAGATGCATAATGTTTATTTTACCAAAAAGTGTTATAAAAAACAGAACTATACTTAAAGGAAATACAACATAAGTTAATGGGTATAAGATATTAAAACCACTCACTATGAAAAGCATCAAAACTATAAAGATGCTAGATATAGCGATAAACTTCATAATAGCATCTTTTGATTTTTGCATATCTTTGGAGATGTTTTTACTAAGGTTTAGAACTTGTATATCTTTAGTTGTTTGTAAAACTTCACTTTTTTGTAAAAGTGCTATGGTATAAAAATCATCTTTATAGTTTATGATTTTAAACCCCATATCATCTAGTGGTTGCATAGTGCATTTTAGTTTTTTTATCTCTATATAAGAGTTCTTAAAAGCATCGTTAAAACCAACCTCTTTTGCTGTTTTTTGTATGGTTTTTCTAACATCATCAAAGTTATATAGGTTTAGGAGTTTTAGTTTTTGTTTACATTTTTGTTCACTAAAGACAAAGTTACCGATGCCAAGCATCGCTGGGTATTTTTGTTTTAGTTTTTCGTACTTTTGTAGTAAAAGTTCTTTAGTTTTCGCTTTTAGTAAGATGGTTTGGTACTTATTACTTCCAAACTCATCATTGAACTCTTTAGAAAGATTTAGAAGTTTTTCATTTTTATAGTCAAGATTTTTGAGGTTATCGTCAAACTTTAGATGTGTATAACTATATGCTAAAAGCAAAAAAGAGATGGTGAGTATATAGATAGGGTTAAAATGTTTTGAGTTTGTTTGAGTTTGTTTTATATATGGTGTTTTGATGTTAAGATGACTAAATGTCCAGCTAAAGATGATATAAGCCGATAGAAGTGATACCATACTAAAAAAAGCAAGTTCACGAAAGAGTTTAAGTTCTATAAAACTAAAAATGACAAACACACCAAAAGTTGTTAAAAACCCAAAAAATACACTCTTTTGTTTTATAAACTTTTTACTAGAAAAATCACCATGAAAATAGTAGTGAAACATATAATCTATGGAGATAGTAGTGATGCTAATCCCAAAAGCTAAAACAAGTATATTTATCTCTGAGAAAAATAGTGCAGAGAGTAAAATAGCACTTAAAACAGAACTACCAATAGCTATGATAGTATTTGCCAAAAGTTTATAATCTTTAAGCATAAAAAAGTACAAAATCAAAAGTAAAATAGTAGATAATGTGATGATAAACTGTGTGTCAGCTTTTATGTATGATGAGTTCTCAACTAAGAAGAAAAATGGAGCATATA
>CAZSWW010000190.1:0-3314 GCA_964611265.1 uncultured Sulfurimonas sp.
TAATTTCAAATCTAATCCTTAAATAAAGCATTTTTTATTATAATTGCGAAATTATACTATAAAGGTTGATTTTTATGTTTAAAAAAGTTCTTCCCCTCTCTGCGATTTTATCTCTTAGATTTTTAGGTCTGTTTTTAGTTCTTCCAGTTATCTCTATATATGCTATGGGTATGACGGATAATATGCTTCTTGTTGGTATGGTAGTTGGTGGATATGCACTAACTCAAGCTATTTTTCAAGTTCCATTTGGTGCTATGAGTGACAAGATAGGTCGTAAACCTACACTTTTAGTTGGTCTTGTTATCTTTCTTGTTGGTTCTGTTATCTCTGCTTATGCTACAGATATATATATGTTGATGTTAGGTCGTTTTTTACAAGGTGCTGGTGCTATTGGTTCTGTTATAACTGCTATGATTTCTGATCTTGTTGAAGAGGAAGTTCGTGGTAAAGCTATGGCTATCATGGGTGGATTTATCGCTCTTAGTTTTGCTTTTGCTATGGGGCTTGGTCCTGTTATAGGAGCAAACTACGGTATAGATACTTTATTTATCATAACTTCTGTTCTTGCTGTTTTAGCAATGATACTTCTTTTTACAAAAGTACCAACACCTCCAAAGATAAAACATATCTACCATAAAACTGCCAAAACGACTGACATCTTAAAAGATAGTAACCTTTTAAATATGATCATTATAAATGCTATGCAAAAAGGGCTTATGACTGTTGCTTTTGTTATCATCCCTATTATCTTAACAAGTGATACATTTGCTTGGGAGAGAAAAGATCTGTATATGGCATATCTTCCTGCTATGATATTTGGTCTTGTTGCTATGGGTCCTGCTGCTGTGTTTGGTGAAAAACATAACAAACCTAAACAAATCTTTTTAATCTCGATAGTGCTTTTTATAGCATCATTTTTAATTATGGGATTAACTACAGATAGTACAACTTTCGTAGTTGGTGTAGTTCTGTTTTTTGTTGCATTTAACATGATGGAACCATTAGTTCAGTCTATGATAACTAAGTTCGCAAAGGTACACCAAAAAGGTACAGCACTTGGCATCTCAAACTCTGTAGCTTATTTTGCAACATTTATAGGTGGAACACTAGCTGGTTTAGCACTAGAGATGAGTGATAGAGCTACTATAGGGATAACAGTAGCTATACTAGCAACTCTATGGCTTTTATGGACTCTAAAACTTCAAAATCCTACAAAACATAAACATCTTTTTATAAAACAAGATGAAGTTGATTTAGTGAAACTTGAAGCACTTGAACATGAACATATAGCAGAATGGTACATCAATGAAACTGAGAAATTAGTAGTTATTAAGTATGTAGCAGAAGCTATAGATGAAGATTTGTTAAAATCAAAAATTCAAAGTTAAGTCATCATTTAGATGACTTAATGTAACTCTTCTATCTTTTGTTCATACTCTTCATTTATCTCATCTAATTCAATTTGTAAAGTTTCAAACTCTTCAAATAACTCTTCAACTTTTTTTTCCTCATCTGATACTAGTTTTGAGAGTTCCATAAGAGAGGCACTATCACCTGAGTTTGAAGCTTTTACTAACTCTTCATGATGAAGCTCTAAGGCATCTTCTTTTTCCATGATAGAGTTTTCTAACTTTTGTACTTTTTTCTTTAGTGGTGAGGTTAATTTATTTCTCTCTCTTACAAGTTCTGCTTTTAGTTTTTTGTTCTCTTTGTTGTTTGACTTTGGTGCAGTTTTTACCTTTTCCTCAACCTCTTCATCTTCCCAACCAATCTTCTCTAAAAACAGTTCATACCCACCATCAAAATATTCAGCACCATCTTTTGCAAATATAATAAGTCTATCACATACTCTACGAAGTAACTCCTCTGAGTGGGTCACGATAATGACTGAACCTTTAAAGCTGTTTATCGCATTTGTAAGGGCTTCTATGCTGTCCATATCTAGGTGATTTGTTGGTTCATCAAGAAAAAGTATATTTACATTTCTTGCCAAAATTTGACCTAGCATCACACGACTTTTTTCCCCACCTGAAAGCAGTGAGATTTTCTTTTTTGCACTATCTCCACTAAACATCATCCCACCACAGATGCTACGAACTTGTGCTTCACTAAGTTTAGAGTTTCCTACATATATCTCATCCATAACAGTGTTATTTGGATGTAGATGTGAGATGTTTGTTTGCCCAAAATGTGCAAAAGATGCAGAGGTATGGTAGTTTACTTCACCACTAAGTTGTTTTAACTCTTTTGCTATGGTGTTTAAAAGGGTTGATTTACCTTTACCATTTTTACCAATGATGCCAAGACATTCACCCTTTTGAAGACTAAAAGAGATGTTGTCAAAAAGAATCTTATCCTTTGAGTAACCAAAACTTAACTCTTTAACATCAAGTAAAACTTTTGCAGGTGTATCTTTAAAGTTGAAGTTAAATTCTAACGAGTTATCAAACCCTAAGTCCTCTAGCCTATCCATCTTTTCTAACTGTTTTACTTTTGACTGAGCAAGAGATGCAGTAGATGCACGAGCCTTATTTTTAGCTATAAACTCCTCTAACTCTTTTACTTTTTTGTCTTGTGCTATTTTTTGTTTTGCATGGAGTTCGTCATTTGCTTCTAGTTGTGCATAGAACTTGTGGGTATCTCCTTGTATCATCTCTATCTTTTTTCTTACTATCCCCATAGTATGGGTACAAACACCATCCATAAACTCTCTATCGTGGGTTATTAGTATAACTTCACCCTCGAAAGACCTTAGAAAAGATTTTAGCCATCTAAGAGAAACTATATCTAAGTAGTTGGTAGGTTCATCTAAAAGTAGTAGGTTTGGTTCAGTTACTAGAAGTTTTGCTAAGTTGATGCGAATCTGAAAACCACCTGAGAAAGAGAGAGGGTCTTTGTCTAAGTCTTCTTGTGAAAAACCAAGACCAAACAAAATCTTCTCAACTCTATAAACATCGTACTTCATCTCCTCTTCAAGAGCAAGTGAAGCTTCCTCTCTAAGAGTTTTTTCACTAAAAGTAAGATGCTGTTTAAGTGTGCCTATTTTGTAGTTTTTTGGGATGATAACATCACCACTATCTGCTACCTCTTCACCGAGGATGAGTTTAAAAAGTGTAGATTTTCCACTACCATTTCTACCAACTAAACCCATACGGTTTCCTGAGTTTAGTTTTAGATTTAAGTTGTTAAAGAGTTCTTGTGTTGCATAATTTTTTGAGATATTTGTTAGTTGTATCATAGTTTCCACTTAATTTTTTTGTAATTATATACAAAGAAGTCTAAAGTCTAATACATTAGTTAAATTTTATACAACA
>CAZSWW010000191.1:0-3312 GCA_964611265.1 uncultured Sulfurimonas sp.
TTAGAAGATTCACACGATATGGAAGCTAAAAAAGAAGCATATAATTGTGATATAACTTATGGTACAAATAATGAATTTGGTTTTGATTATTTAAGAGATAATATGAGTTATTCAGCTGACCAAATGGCACAAAGAAACCATGCTTTTGTAATTGTTGATGAAGTGGATTCTATCTTGATTGATGAAGCTAGAACACCACTTATCATATCTGGTCCTACAAATAGAAAGATGCAAGATTTCCTTCGTGCTAATTCTATAGCTTTACAACTTGAAAAAGATACACACTTTACAGTTGATGAGAAAGATAAAGTTATACTGATAACAGAAGAGGGTATAACAAAAGCTGAGGAGTTATTTGAAGTTGAAAATCTTTATAGTGCTGAAAATGCATCTCTGCCTCACTCTCTTGACCAAGCTTTAAAAGCAAACTATCTTTTTGAAAAAGATGTTGATTATGTTGTAAATGATGGTGAAGTTGTAATTGTTGATGAATTTACTGGTCGTTTAAGTGAGGGTCGTCGTTTTTCTGAGGGTCTGCATCAAGCACTAGAAGCAAAAGAGGGTGTTGAGATAAAAGAAGAAACACAAACTCTAGCAGATATAACATTTCAAAACTACTTTAGAATGTACGATAAACTAGCAGGTATGACTGGTACTGCTGAAACTGAAGCTACGGAATTTGCCCAGATTTATAATCTCGATGTTGTGTCTATACCTACAAATATACCTATAAAAAGAAAAGATTTAAATGACCTTATCTATAAGACAGAAACAGAAAAATTTGATGCAGTAATCACTACTATAAAAAAACTAAGTAAAACAGGACAGCCTATCTTAATAGGTACAGCATCTATTGAAAAATCTGAACTTTTACATGAAGTGCTTAAAAAAGAAAAAATTGCTCATACTGTACTAAATGCTAAAAACCATGAGCAAGAGGGTGAAATCATCAAACATGCTGGTGCAAAAGGTGCGGTGACTATCGCTACAAATATGGCTGGTCGTGGTGTAGATATAAAAGTAAGTGATGAAGTAAAAGACTTAGGTGGTCTTTATATCATAGGAACAGAAAGACATGAAAATCGCCGTATAGATAACCAACTTCGTGGTCGTTCAGGTCGTCAAGGTGATCCTGGGACTACTCAATTTTACTTATCTTTAGAAGACAGTCTTCTTCGCATCTTTGGTAGTGATAAGATTAAATCTATCATGGAAAGACTAGGTGTTGAAGATGGTGAGTATATAGAGTCTAAGATGGTAACTCGTGCAGTTGAAAAAGCACAGAAAAAAGTTGAAAATATGCACTATGAGGGTCGTAAACAGATTGTTGAGTATGATGATGTTGCAAATGAACAGAGAAAAATTGTTTATAAATTCAGAAATCAACTACTAAGTCCAGATTATGATATATCTGCCAAAATAGATGAAATTCGTGTTGAATATGTAGAAAATCTTTTAAATAGTGCTGATATATTTAATGGTGGTGCGAGGGAAGACTTTAACCTTAAAAAACTAAAAGAACTTCTAAAAGAGGAGATTAATCTTGATTTAGATATTGAATCATTGTCAGAACTAGATTATGATGAACTTTTTGAGTCAGTTGTATCTGTTGTTAAAAAATCTTATGATGAAAAGATGAGTGTTTTAGAAGCAGAAGTTGTAAAAAGTATAGAAGAAGAACTATATTTAAAAGAGTTAGATAATGCTTGGAGAGAGCATCTTTATGCTATGGACAATATGAAAACAGGTATAAGACTCCGTGCATACAACCAAAAAGACCCATTAGTTGAGTATAAAAAAGAGAGTTTTAATCTTTTTAGTGAACTTATAAACGATATTAAATTTAATACTATTAGAACACTTCAAATTATTCAATTTCAAGTTGAATCTCCTGAAGAGGAAGCTCAAAGGTTAGCACAACAGTTAGAGATGCAAAGAAAAGTTGATGAAGCTAGTATAAAACTTAGTCATACAGAGAGTGAAGAGGAAGAGAAATCAACTTTTAAAAGACCAGCTAGAAATGAACCATGTCCATGTGGAAGTGGTAAAAAGTATAAGCAGTGTTGTGGTAAAAGTGGACCAAAAAAAGGTGCATTTGCATCTTGAGTAAAAATATAGTTCCATATCTCGTAAAAAGATTTTTAAGGTTTGACAAAGATCAACCTTTTATCTTTTTATCAGCATTACTTGCTTTTTTAGGTATAACACTTGGTGTTATGGTTCTTTTAGTAGCTATGGCATTGATGAATGGTTTTGATAAAGAGTTTAAAAACAAACTTACTATCATGAACTACCCTTTAACTGTTTTACCTAAGTTCTATGGTGCAACAGATGAAAATCTTTTACTAGACTTAGAGTCTAATTTTCCAAACTTAAATTTTAGCCCTTTTGTTGAGTCTTCAGTTATGACAAGAAGTGGAAATATTATAGAGGGTGGTTATATCTTTGGTATAAACTTTGAAGATGAAGCTAAAGTAAATAGTGTACTTAAAAAAGCTATAGATAAAAGTGATATTGGTAAGTTTGATGTCATAATTGGAAAAAGTCTAAAAGAGGAACTAAGCCTTTTTAAAGATGATAAGCTTATGTATATATTTACAGATGTTGAGCCTGGTGGTTTTTCTGTAACTCCCAAACTAAAACGCTTTAAAGTAAAAGGTTTTTTTGATTCTGGATTATCTGCTTATGATAAAGCATATAGTTACACCACTTTAGAGTCTCTTCAAGTTATGATGCATATACCTAGTAACCAGTACGATGGCATCCATATATTTTCACCAAACCCTGAGGAAGATATAGTAAAACTCAAAGAGTTTTTACCAAAGAATGTTATAGTAAAAGGTTGGTGGGAAGATAACTTAAACTTTTTTGCAGCACTTGAACTTGAAAAAACATCTCTTTTTATAGTGCTTATGCTTATCATACTTATAGCATCTATAAACATTATATCTTCACTTCTTATGACTGTTATGAACAGAAGAAGTGAGATAGCACTTTTACTTTCACTAGGTGCTACACCTAGTGAGATAAAAAAAGTCTTTTTATATCTTGGTATGGTTATTGGCATCTCTGGTATTTTAGCAGGTGTCGTATTTGGTATGGGTGGTATTTGGATTTTAAGTACATTTGACATAGTATCTCTACCAAAAGATGTTTACCCAACTACAACTTTACCACTTGACTTAAGTGTAAAAGATTTTACACTTATAGTTGTTGGTGCATTTACTATAGTGATAGCATCAGCATATTACCCAGCAAAAAAAGCTAGTGAGGTAGATATACTTACTGTTTTGAGAAATGAGTAATTTTTTA
>CAZSWW010000192.1:0-3289 GCA_964611265.1 uncultured Sulfurimonas sp.
ATAAAACTATACAAGCTTATACAGATTTGATAATAAAAACTCAAACCCACATAAAAGGTTTAGAATCTTCAATATTAAATGAGGAATTTACAAATGAAGATTTGAAAAAAGATGTTTTAGAATTTAAAGCACTTCTAAAAAAACATAAAAACAAATATGAACTAGAAATTGTAAAACTAGCTAAACAAGCTATGCCTGAGTATGAAAGTATAAAAAGTGATTTGCAGGGTGTAGGAGATAAAACACTTTGTGCTGTACTTCCTCTGATCTATGAAACATCAAATAAATACACTCATAAACAAATGCAAAGCTTCTTTGGTTTCAATATAGTTTATAACGATAGTGGTTCATCAGTAAATAAAAAACAAAAGATAAGTAAAACTGGAAATTCTTATGCTAGAAAAATGCTCTATATGTCAGCAGTCGCTTCTATTCAAAGAAATTCATTTTTAAAAGACAAATACAACAGATTAAAAGAAAACGGCAAACCCACAAAAGTTGCATTAGTTGCTATATCTGCACACATACTAAGAGCAATAGTAACAAAGCTAAATTATTACAAAGCTTTAAACAATGACAAAAACAGATAAAACCATATACAAAGCAATGTTAGAACTGTTAAAAAAAGGTTCAGCATTTACATATAGTTCAGTAAGTCGTGCATCAGGATTGAGCCGACAAACTTTACATAATAAAATTGATGAGCATACATATCAAGATATACAAAAGTATAAAAAAAAATAGATAAATTTGTAGTGTATAAAAAGGGATTCAAAGCATCATATTTGCATCTCCTACCCTTTTTATATACTCCAAACTTATTTATAACAATAAGTATAAAAATAAAATAAGGAAGTCCAAAATGGCAGAAAAAAAAGCAAAAAATAATGAGTTAGATTTCGACCAATCTCCACAACAAGACCCACAAGAGGCTATGAGACTCTATATGCAACAGTACAACATGAATGAGGTAAAAATCGCTGGTGATGTTCGTTCTGTATATGTTGGTGAACCTAAAGCAAAAATGAAAAAAGAAACTGTAAACGGTGAACTTGTAAAAACACCTGTTCTTAATGAGGATGGTAGCCCTCAATATTATGACCCTTTTTACTCTGCAACTGTTGCATTTAATGGTGGTGAAATGAACATCAATATAGATAAAACAATGTATGAAAAAATAACTATTGGTAGAAGATATCTTTTTGAGGGTGTAAAAGGTCTTAATTTTGGAACTGTTCAAGACAGATTTCACTCAGTAACAGAATTATAGGTTTAAGCAGTTCATGTCGAGTATGTACAAAGATTTTATAGCATTTGTTGATAGTGGTGCAAAAGTTCCATACTTTATGGATAATTGTAAATATGTGCCACGACCAAATAATATAGATGAAGTATTTGAATATGAATTAAAAACATTTTATAAAGCATCACATACTTACTATGTAGGTGTTGCTTTCTCTCAGTTTGTACGAGAGATAACAGCACAAGACTATAAAACGATTCAAAAGTTAAAAAATGATAGTTGTACTTATAAAGATAAGTCAAAAAAATTAAAACAATTAGTGTTTAGTTTCTAATTCCCCAGTGGTTTAACAAGGGGGTCTAAGTTGTCAAAAATTACAAAAGTGCGTAAGGGTTTAAAATTGGTCAAAAAAATATCACAACATGTAGATACATTAAAATTTCATTATTATATCGCTAAGACTATAGAAGATGAACAGTTTAAAAATTACACTACTGTAGTAAATAAACTAATAGCATTAAAAAAAGAAGCACAAACAGCTAAGAATGATTATCAAGATACAAAGCAGATAAAACATTATTTTAGTGATAGTGAAAATTTCTCAATTATGCCAACTTCAATAAGTGGTTTTAGTGTTGTAATATATAACAATGATATATCAATAGCACTCCGTAAAGCGAAAAATAAAATTAACCCTAGTCCAAGTATAAAAGTAGAATTTCGTGCTGAATTTCTAGCTAGAAAAGGTTATAAACGAGCTATTGAAATAGTAAACAATTTTGTATCAAAGCATCTACTAGAAGATTATAAAATAAAAATAAGTGAAATACATTTAGCAACTGATATACAGGGTTATAATTTTACACCTTTAGATTTTTATCGCATGAAGACAAGAAGCCGTAAATCAGAAACACATGAAGAAACAACCGACTATTCCAAAGCTTCATCATACGGAGGATTAACTACATTTAGTGGTTTTTCGTTTGGTGGTGGAGATTATCACCTTAGAGTTTACAACAAAACACTAGAAATAAATAAATTTAAAAACAAATCTTTTGCTAAAACTTTTCTATGGTCTAAAAATTCAGATTATAATCCTAATGCTACAGTATGGCGATTAGAGATACAAATAAGAAGAGCCAAGCTAAAAAAACTTATAAATTCAGATAATAGCACAATGGATGATTATACAAATATACTTAATGGCATCCCCTCACTATGGCAAAAAGCGATGCAAGACTTCACCATAAAAGATATAAATGATAGAGATACCTTCAATATGTTACGAGGTTATAGAACTCTAAAAAATGGAACAGATAAGCCACTAACTAAGCAGGCTATATACGGTATTTTTAAACGCTCAGAAGCTTTACCATTTTGGGATTATTTAAAAGTTTGGAACGGTCACAATGGTACAGATATATCAACTGCATTTAATATACCAAAAAATGGTGCATTTGAGTATGTAGCAAATAGCATTAAAAGTTTGTATTCAACACTGGGTAAATATAGTGGTTCAGTAAGTAATCTTACTTTAATGAAAGCATTTAGAGAAGCAAACGAACAGAACATAGAAAAGAAAGGTATTAGCCTTATAGAAGATAGTTTCATCAAACAAATAGATTGGTTTGAAAGAATTGAATTTATGAAGCTTTGTGGTGTTGTAGATGTTCCAGCATATAAAGATTTAGAAGATAATATTTTTACAACTGTACTAGAAGCAAATAATCACATCCATAATGTAGTTTACAGTGACTACATAAAAGACAAGTTGCATACTAGAAAACACAACCAGGTTAAACAAGCTATAGCATTTCAAACAAGACCAATACTACATGATAATGTAGAAGCTTATCAAGTATTTTAGGAGGTAAAAAAAATGAAAATTTATTATATAGATAATTATGATTTAAAAATAAAAAGTAGATTTTATGATTGGATAATAAACCAAGAAACTTTTTTTTATGAAATGGATAAATTATATCCTTTAGGTTGGTCACAAGATGAAGAAACTATAAAAGAATACTTAGAAGAAATTTAATAAAA
>CAZSWW010000193.1:0-3284 GCA_964611265.1 uncultured Sulfurimonas sp.
TTGTATATGTCTATGATGATTTTAGAAGAACAGATGCAATGGAAGTTAAAAGTTTACAATACTGATAATGGTGCAAACTTTCAAATAATTATAAATAACAAGGATGAAAATGAATAAAGAATCGGTTGATTTACCAATGGCTACACTTGAGTTTTATAAGTATGAGGAAAATGGGTTAGTATTTTATGAGTTTGATGCTACAGAGTGTCAACCACCTGAGCCTATGGTAAATGCTATTCATGGATTGAAATTATTGAAAAATGGGAATGATAGACTGATAGGAAGATTTTTTCATGAACCAGTGCCATTATATGAAAGGCTAGGTAACTCTTTTGAACATGAGGCTATAGAGCTTGAAAATGGTGATTTTAACATTATATTTAAATTAGTTGCTAAAGTTTAACCGAATATTATCTTACTTTAACTAAAATATCTTTTTTAAATAAAAGGTATTTTATGAAACAAGTTATTAACACTTTAAACTCCATGAAAACTATGGCAGTATTGATGTCTATTTTTGCTATATCTGTCGGTTATGCTACATTTATAGAAAATGATTATGGAACTATGACAGCTAAAGCTGATGTTTATAATGCTAGATGGTTTGAACTACTACTTTTTCTTTTAGCAATAAATCTTATTCTAAACATTAAAAAATATAAAATGTACACAATTAAAAAAGCTCCGATTTTTATTTTTCATGTGGCTTTTCTTATTATTTTACTAGGTGCTACTATAACTCGTTATGTTGGCTTTGAGGGTACTATGCATATTAGAGAGGGTTCTAGTAGTTCTGAGATGCTTTCAAGAGATACTTATTTTAAAGTTGATGCTAAAGTTGGAAATGAGCATGTTGTAGATGAGCGAAATATTTATTTTTCTAAAAGAACTTCTAACTCACTTGAATCATCACTGACAATAGATTCTAAAAAAGTAGATGTAAAACTTGAACAGTATATACCAGATGCTATTGAGGTAATAGATGATACTAAAGATGGTAAAGCTATGCTTCAGCTGATGGTAACATCAGGTGGAAGAGGTGAACCAGTTATTTTAAGTGAGGGTGAATTTTTTGAAACAAACTCATTTATACTTGATTTTAACTCAAATAAAAAATTTGATAAAACTGTAATATCGTTTTTTATAAAAGATGGTAAACTTTTTATAAATCACTCTTTAGAATTAAGTTATTTACATATGGATAATAAGCAAAGTGGAAAGTTAACTTCAAATAAAGAGGAACCTTTTACTATAAGAACTCTTTTTAGTTTTAATGGTAATGGTTTTGTACTTCGTAAATTTCATAAATCAGCTATAAAAAAAGTTATATCAAACCCTAATGCTTCACCACAAAGACCAAGTCAAGATGCTTTTAGATTTAAGATAAGTGTAGATGGTGAAAGTCGTGAAGTTATGATATATGGTGAATCAGGAAGATTAGCTAAAGAGTATCATACTAAGGTGAGTGGTGTAGATGTTCATCTTTCTTATGGTGCAAAAAAAATACAACTACCATTTAGTATATACTTAAAAGATTTTCAACTTGACCGTTATCCTGGTTCTATGAGTCCGGCATCTTATGCAAGTGAAGTTGTTTTGATAGATAAAGAAGAGGGTTTAGAGATGCCATATAGGATTTTTATGAATAACATTTTAGAACATCATGGGTATAGATTTTTCCAAGCATCTTATGACCAAGATGAAAAAGGTACAGTTTTATCTGTAAACAATGACCCAGGAACACTACCTAGTTATATAGGGTATTTTCTTTTAGCTGTTGGTATGTTTTGGTCACTATTTTCTAGTGGAAATAGGTTTGAAAAGCTAGTAAATAAAGCTAAAAAAGCTAGTGTAGCAGTAGTTATGGGTTTTGGAATTTTACTAAGTTATAGTACACCATCTTATGCAAAAGCTAGTGATGCTGATGTAAAAATCATCTCTAGTTTTGATAAAACACATTCCTTAGAATTTGCAAAACTTATTATCCAAGATAGTGGTGGTAGGATGAAACCTATAAATACTATTGCTACAGAGATATTGGCTAAAATATATAGAGGCAATACTTTAGATGTTGGCAAATACACTCTTGATGCTAATCAAGTTATACTTGGTATGATGATGCGACCAGATATCTATAGAAATGTAGATATGATTCGTACAAAAAATAAAGATGTAAATAAATTACTAGGTGTTGCAGAAGATACAAAATATGTATCTTTTGTACAGTGTTTTAGTGATTCAGACAAGATGAATGGATACAAACTAGCTCAAGCAGTCGACACTGCAAATAGAAAAGAACCAAAACATAGAGATATGTTTGACAAATCTGTTTTAAAGATTGATGAGAGAGTAAATATAGTTTATATGGTTTATACTGGTTCAGTTTTAAAATTTTGGCCAAAACCAAACGATATAAATAACAAATGGTTCGCAACTATAGATGCTTTACAAACTTTTGATAAAGAAGATGCTTCAAAAGTAAGAAATCTAGCTGTTGGATATTTTTCATCAATAGATAATTCGTTAAAGACTGGAGATTGGAGTAAATCTAATGAAACACTAAACAAGATTATAGATTATCAGAAATTTTATGGTGCTAGTGTATATCCATCTGAGGGAAAGATTAAAGCTGAAGTTTTTTATAATGGAGCAAAGATTTTTGAAACACTTTATCCTCTTTACTTTTTAGTTGGTTTTGTTCTTCTAATATTTAGCTTTTTCAAAATACTAAAACCTGAGATAAATATAAACTTTATATCTAAAGCCACTTTATTTATTTTGATAGTTTTTTTCATATTACATACTTTAGGATTAGGTCTTCGTTGGTATATATCTGGTCATGCTCCATGGTCTAATGGTTATGAATCTATGATATATATAGGTTGGGCAACAGTTTTAGCTGGTTTTATATTTTCTAAGCGATCACCTATGACTATGGCATCTACATCTATTTTAACAGGTCTTATCTTGTTTGTGGCACACTTAAACTGGATGAACCCACAAGTAACAAATCTTGTACCTGTTCTTAGTTCTTATTGGCTTAGTATCCATGTTGCTACTATTACTGCTAGTTATGGATTTTTAGGACTTGGTGCATTACTTGGTTTTATAACAATAATTTTATTTATATTTAAAAATAAAACAAATGAAAAAAGACTTTCAAATGCTATTATAGAACTTAATGCTATTAATGAGATGGGGTTAATGGCTGGACTTGCTCTTCTTACTGTTGGTAACTTTTTAGGTGGTGTATGGGCAAATGAGTCTTGGGGTAGATACTGGGG
>CAZSWW010000194.1:0-3281 GCA_964611265.1 uncultured Sulfurimonas sp.
TGATTTTTTCAAGTGTATCTATCTTGATATATGAAGTTAAAAGAGATGTTCATGACTACTTAAATATGTTTAACGGTTATGTTATCTCTTTTATATTTTTTGTTGAGTATATCTTAAGACTTTGGGTGTCTAGTAGTGTATCTAAAGTTATCATCCATCAAGATGAGTATGCTGACCTACTTGGTAGGGAGTTTTCCTTATGGTTTGTTGTTAAAAAAGTTGTAAGTGATAAGTTAGAGTATATACTTTCTGTAAAAGCTATCATAGACTTACTTGCGATTATGCCATTTTTTCATGAACTTAGACTTCTTCGCATCTTTATACTTTTTCGTGTTTTTAAAATCTTTAGATATGCAAAAAGTTTTCAAACATTTGCATCTGTTCTTACTAGTAAAAAGTTTGAGTTTTTCACTTTAGCTATGTTTGCTTCTATAGTGATTTTTGTTTCTTCTGTTTTGATATATGTTATGGAAGCAAATAACCCTGATTCACCTATAGATACTTTGTATGAAGCTTTTTACTGGTCTATAGTTACTATATCTACAGTTGGTTATGGTGATGTTGTAGCTGTTAGTTATGAGGGTCGTTTTGTTGCTATGGTTGTTATACTCTCTGGTATCGCTGTTATGGCATTTACAACTTCACTTTTTGTATCTGCATTTACTGAAAAACTTGAAGAGATAAAAGAAAATAAAACCATACTAGATGTATCAAAAACAAAAAATATATGTATAATCTGTGGTTATGAGAACATAGCAAAAGAGGTAGCAAAAAAACTGATACACTCTAAGTTTGATGTTTTAGTCTTAGATGATGACAAACAAAGAGTTTTTAATGCTAAAAAAGATGGTTTAACGGTACTCGATTATAACCCTGGTACGATAGAAAGTTATAAAAAACTAAACATCGACCTATCTACAAAAGTAAAAGCGATACTATGTTTAAGAGAAGATGATGTTGAAAATGTTTATACAGCTTTAACTGTTCGCTCTATAAACAAAGATGTATATATGATGTCACTTCTGATAAACCAAACAAATAGAAATAAACTACTCTCTTCAGGTGTAAATGAAATTTTATACGATAAAGAGTTTATAGGACTTATAGTAAAAGAGTATATTGGTCAGCCAGTTGCTTTTGAAGCTATACATGAACTTCGTTCTGAAGATAGTAATATAAAGATAAAAGAGATAGCTTTAACAGAAAGAATAGTTTCAAATATCACTTTTGTAAAAAATCTTGAAAATCTGAATTTTAGAGTTCTTTTGTTAGGTATATATAAAAAATCATCAAAAAGATTTTTCTTCAACCCTTTAAAAGATACGTTGCTAGAGAGTGGAGATGTTATCCTTGTTATGGGTAATTATATATTTATAAAAGAGTTTGAGAAAAATTTATCTCATAAGTAAAGGTGTGTTATGAAAAGTGTTAGTGCTTTGATATTTGGTTTTAATGAATACGGCTTAGAAATAGCAAGAAATGTTCAGTATAAATATGAAAATATTGCGATGTTTAACCTTGAAAAATCTGAGTTTATGTCTATAAAAGATGTTGATTATACTTTAAGACTTTTTGATTTAAGTGATGATTGGGATGATATAGAAGATGAGTTTGATATGGAAAAATCTATCATTTTTTGTGCTATACGAGATGAGGCAAAAAATATATTTTTAACTATATCTCTTAGGTCTTATTTTAAAGATGCCACAATCATATCACTAGCAAATAACCAAGAAGATACAAACAAGCTTAAGATGGCTGGGGCTTCAAAAGTTATACCTATAGTAGAAACTACAGCAGATATAATCACAGATATGCTTAAAAAACCTATAGCTACAGAGATTTTACACAACATACTTTATGAAGATAGTGCTTTAAAGATAGCTCAAGTAAAAGTGAAAAATTTAGAGTATTTTAAAGATAAATTTCCTGCAGATATAAACTGGAGTGAAAAGTTTGGTGTGCTGGTTTTATCTATAGTTCATGAAAATATGAGCAGAGAGTTTATATACTCATCAAAATCAAAACATACACTTTTAAAAGATGGTGATATGCTTATAGTAGTTGGTTATGATACTGACTTAAAAGAGTTTGAAAAAAAGATAGGGGGTTAGGTTATGGCTAAGATAGGTGTGATAGGTGCTGGTAAATGGGGTAGTGCTTTAGCTTTTGCACTTGGGATAGAAAATGATGTAGTCATAACATCAAGAACCCATAGACCTATGCCAAATTTTGTTTCTTTAGATGAGATTTTAAAGTGTGAATATTTAGTTATAGCTATACCTGCACAACAGATAGCATCTTGGTTAAAGAAAAATTTTGTATCTAATAATCAAAAGATTTTAGTAGCTGCTAAGGGTATAGAAGCTTCAAGTGGACGATTTTTATATGATATTTATAAAAATTATGTGACTGATGAAAATATGGCTTTTTTATCTGGACCATCGTTTGCATCTGAGGTGATGCAGTCTTTACCAACAGCACTTGTTGTAAACTCTAAAAATGAACTTTTAAGTGATAAGTTTGCATCTTTTTTCCCACCATTTATAAAAGCATATACATCTACAGATATTATGGGTGCAGAAGTAGCTGGAGCATATAAAAATGTTATAGCCATAGCATCTGGAATCTGTGATGGACTAAATCTTGGTAAAAATGCTTCTGCTTCACTTATATCTCGTGGTTTAGTAGAGATGCAAAGATTTGGAAAAGTTTATGGTGCAAAAGATGAAAGTTTTTTAGGTCTTAGTGGAGCAGGAGATCTGTTTTTAACTGCATCCTCAACTATGAGTAGAAATTTTCGTGTAGGGCAGGGGATAGCAAAAGGAAAATCACTTCAGGAGATTTTAGATGACTTGGGCGAGGTAGCTGAGGGTATAGGTACTGCTTATGCACTACATAAAATAGCAAAAGAAAAAGATTTATATCTACCCATAGCACAAGAGGTTTATAAAATGTTAGAGGGAAAAAGTCCGAAGGATTCACTAAGGGATCTTTTAAATAGTTAAATAGTTTTATTATTTGAAAAAGAGAAAAGATGCAACTATATATTGAAGAAGTAAAAAAAATAGGTTTAGGTGTTATTATAGCTATTGTTATATTTGGATTGTCTACGATAATCTTTAATACTACACAAAGTTCACTTTTGGCTGTGATAGCATTTTTAGTAGTTTTATGGACAAATGAAGCTTTACCTCTTGCTATTGTTTCATTGATGCCTATTGTGATTTTTGACTTAATGAAACTTTCTGGGGTCTAAAAAGTGCCTGAAACTATGCTAT
>CAZSWW010000195.1:0-3271 GCA_964611265.1 uncultured Sulfurimonas sp.
GTAGCAGAAACATAGTATTCTTCAGATTGTTCATGTGGAGTAAATGGCTCAACTACGAAGTGAGTTAGTTTATCTACACTTGGTTCACCAGTAGGAGTATCACCATCAAACGAAAAATATACTTTTTGTTCAGTTGAAGATTTTTCATCTATCCAACTTGCAGCTTTTGCTAAAGAAACATCACCTGGTTTAGCATCTTTGAAAAGAACTAAATCATTTTTACCACGCTTACCAAATAACATATCTGGTTTTGCAACTAATGTTTTTTCATTTAACCAAGCTTTAGTTTTTGCAGCCTCAGTTAGTTCTGATCCATTTTGAACCATAACAGTCTCGTATGCATAAGTAAAGTCTGGAAAATACTTATCCCAGTGTTTTGCTAAGATTGACTTAGCATCATATTCTCGTATCGCTTTTTGAGCCATAGAAACTCCCTATTTTAAAGTTTAACGACCATTCTAACATATCTTTAAACAAATGGATACAAAAGGGTTATACTAAATATTAAATAGATTTATTCATTGTTTATTTTTGTAACATTCGCCTTATATACGACTATATTTTTGTAACTTATTGTTACATCTACTTTATTTTTAGTACTTAAACTCTCTTCATTTAAAATATATCTATCACATTGTGTGATTCCATAAAACTTCAACCTATAAGATAAATCATCATTAGAATCTATACAACTTATATTTAACTCCTTAAGTTTTATTGATAACTCTTTTGCAATATACATTTTATAAGCAAAATGCTTTTTTGGATTTTCTATAACTTTATATAATTCTTTGTTAAAAAGAACTATTAAAGAGTTAAATAAAAGAAATACTAAAGAAATGATAAACATAATTTTATATTTTTTACGAAATACTTTTAATCTAACTCTATACGACTGAGTAAATATCTCTGCACCTAACAATAATGCTAACATTATATATGGAGCAAATTCATCAAGTTCAACCCTTTGACGAAGGGAAAGAAGTAATGAAAAAACTAATGGTAAAAAAGAGATAAACCAAACTAAATCTACTTTTTTTGTATATAACTTTTTATATAAAATATAAAACAAATATATAAATACTATAGGTGAAAAAATAGCAAAATATACAGCTAGTGCATCTAATAAATGTCCAGATGGTAGTCCATGTGCATTCAATCCATATATATACATTGATATTGAGAATAAAATCAGATTAACTATAAAAAATATTTTATCTTTTATATAATAAGCATAAAAGATTAAAGATAAAAAAAGATATAAAAAACCACCATCTATAAGTGCATATATAGGTAATAAAATATATATATATTTTAAATTAAAATTTTCATATATATATACAAATAAAAATAATCCAAATATCAATAAACCTGCACTATTAATCTGTAATGCTGAACTTATACTACCTGGTAATAATATAAAAATAAGCACAAGCCATATTTTATCTCTTTCATATTTTAGATATTTCTTTGAATTTAGATAAAGCAAAATAACACTAGAAAGGTGTAATAGCATCATAGGTAATCTTAATGCTAAATCATTATGACCAAAAATACTTAAAGAAAAATTTGTAATTAATTGTAAAAAAGAAAATTCACCATATAAAATTTTTGCTTCATAGTACGATATAGAAAGTTCTGAAATTTGAAAGAATAATATTAATGCATCTATCCCTAAAAGTAGGAATAAGATGTATCTTGAAGTCATAAGTTTAAAAAGTTCCCAATTATCTCATGTCCATATTCACTCATAATTGATTCTGGATGAAATTGAACACCATAAATATCTTTATCTTTGATGCGAAGTGCCATTATCTCCTCATCATCTGTACTAAATGCTGTTGGGATTATCTCATCTGTAAGTGATTTTTTATCTACTGTTAAAGAGTGATATCTAGTTGCTATAAATTCTTCTGGTAAATCTTTAAAAAGTTCACAACTTCCAACTCTTTGTACAGATGAAGTTTTACCATGCATCATATTTTTTGCACGAATAACATCTCCACCAAAAACTTGAGCAATACTCTGATGTCCTAAACAGATACCTAAGATAGGTAGCTTATCTTTAAAATACTTTATAACTTCTAAAGTAACACCTGCATCATCAGGTGTAGCAGGTCCAGGAGAGATTATGATTTTTTCAGGTTTTAAAGCTTCTATCTCTTTAACACTCATCTCATCATTTCTTATAATCTTTAAATCAGCACCTAGTTCTCTACAATATTGAACTATATTATAAGTAAAACTATCGTAATTATCTATCATTAAAATCATTTTATTAATTCCTAATTTTGTATCTGTTTTTTGTTTGTTAACTGCTGTAAATAGTTAGATATATTTATAAGTGAAAATGTTACCAAAAAAATCATTAATCCTGGGAAAAAGCTAACCCACCATGCTATCTCTATAACATCTTTACCACTACTTAAAATTGTTCCCCAACTTATTTGTGGTGCTACTATGCCAAGACCTAAGAAACTTAAACCACTCTCAGCTAGGATTGCACCCCCTACTCCGAAAGTAAAACTTACAAAATAAATTGGTGCTAGTATGGGTGCATAATATTTAAGAAGTATTTTAAATTTACTAACATTTGCTATGTTTAGAATTTTAATATATGGTTGTGAAGTTATTTTAAAACTCTCAGCACGGATAAGTCTTGCTGTACTCATCCAACCTGTTATAGATATTATAATTATAAGAACCAAAGTAGAAGCATTTATATAACTAACAAGTGCTAAAAGTAAAAAGAAAGTTGGAAATGTTAAAAATAGATCAACTAAGATTATAAAACCTTTATCTATATAACCTTTAAAATACCCAGCCATTGAACCTAAAATAAGTCCTATAAAAGAAGCTATAAAAGCACTACCAACACCTATAATTAAAGATATTTTTCCACCATCTATAAGTCTAGCTAATATATCTCTACCCAATCTATCTGTACCTAATAGATGTTCAAATGATGGTGCTAAAAGTATAGAATTAGCATCCAAATGATAAGCATCTACACTATAAAAGAAAGAACCTAAAAATGAAAATATAAATACAAAAATCAATACAGATATACTAAAAAGTGGTATATTTTTCACAAAAAGCTTACTTACTGTTTTATACCAAGAAGTGTATTCATCATTTGGTCAATTGTTGTTATAACTTTTGCAGCTGCACCGTACGATGTTTGATATTTTATAAGATTTGTCATCTCTTCATCAATATTTACTTTAGAAGTTGAAAAATACTCCATTTCAACCGCACTAAATTGAGCATT
>CAZSWW010000196.1:0-3270 GCA_964611265.1 uncultured Sulfurimonas sp.
TATTGTCGAACTCAGGTTTACAATAATTTTAATTCTCTGATAAAAAATATATACAGTAGTTATACTGAATCTTTATAAACCAATTCTAAACCACTCGAAGTCATCACAAAACCATCTATTTTGATTTTGGTTTCATGTATATCTTTATGATGTTTTTTACATAATGGAATTAGATTATGTTTTTCATTTTTATGAAAATGACCTATAAAACCAGCATCATTAGCCAAACTTTTATGATTTATATGATGCACATCTTCTGCTACCTCTTCACATAGCACACACTTAGTAACATAAAGATTTTTGTTATATTTACTTGTTTTTTTCTTTACCAACAGTTCAAGTTCATCAAAATCTTTGGCTAATCTTTTTCTAATCTTATTTGCAGTGGTTAAAAACTCATCATCCATGTGAAGTGATTTTGCGAACTCTAAACCATAGATGCTACTACCACTCCCAGCTTGTAATATACGGTTAAAAATCAACTTATCTTTTACATCATCATACTCTACACTAAGATGTAGATTTACTACATTTTTTAGTTTTACTATCTCATCCATAGTTGAGATTTGATGCAGATGTGTTGCAAACAAAAAAAGTGAACGAAGTTTTGCTAGTTTCATAATGGCACTTGAAACGATGGCTACTCCTGAGAGTGTTTCTGTTCCATGGCTTATCTCATCACCAAGTATAAGTGAACTTTGAGTTGCACGGTTGAAGATGTTTTTAAGCTCTAGCATCTCAACTGCAAAAGTAGATAACCCCTTAGCAAGATTATCATGCGAAACGATGCGAGTAAATAAAGAGTCAAATATAGAAAACTTCATAACAGATGCACTTACAAAAAAACCACTTTGAGCCATAAGTATAGATATACCGATACTTTTCATCAAAGATGATTTTCCACTAGAGTTGATGCCATAAAGAAGTACACCATTTATATCGTGTCCATTATGAACATCAGCATCTAACATAACAGTATCTGGAGTTGGCATATCCATGTAAGTACGATTACCCATAACTATGTCATTTGGTACATATATCCCTGCCCTATCTTGCACCTCTATAAGTGGATGACGAAGTTGCATAATCTGTATAAAATTATCATCTTGCTCAACATCAACAATGCTAGGTCTTGAGTGGTTGTAAGCCTCTACTACCTTTGATGAACTAACCCCAACATCCAAATCAGCTATATATGAAATAACCCTATCAAAAAGAAGCGAGTATCTTCTCTCATAAACAGCTTGAAGCTTCATAAACCTCTCTTTAACCAAAAGTATAATTTTTCTTCTGTTTTTCATAATCTTATCTGAAAGTTCATCTGTATGATGTGAAGAGATTTTTACACTGTTAGTTAGTTTTTTTACACTAAACTTACCAAACTTAACATCTTTTTTAAACACCTCTTCTATAAGTGAAAATCTATTTTTACTAAGAGATATATAATAACCCTCTTTTTCAAGTAACCCAAGAGTAACCAAACGGTTGGAACTAGATGCATTTACACTCTGTAACATAGACTCAATATCTGAGATATAACCATAAAAAGTATTTAGCATCATAGTGTTTTTGTCTACTAAAGTATCTACAACCTCATCTACTCCATACATCAAAAAGTTTTCATCTACAGTTGCATTTGTAAATCTGCGAGATATATCTAAATCTATACTTTTAGATATATCTTTTAAAAACTCATCCACTTCCGAGATGCCAAAAGGTACAGACTGAATTTTGTGTTGTTTAACATAGTTCATAATCTCTTTTACACTAAGCATAGAGTCATAAAGATGGTTCATCTCAAACGGATGCATCCGTGATAGACTAAGCCTACGAGATAACCTTTGTAAGTCATAAATCCCCCTCATATTTTCATCCAAATACCGAGTATGGGATGCTACTTTCTCTATAAGGTCATATCTTCTTTCTAACTCATCTTTTTCCATGATGGGGTTTAGTAGTCTCTCTTTTAAAAGCCTTTTTCCTATGGCAGTAGCAGTTTTGTCTAGCATCTTTAAAAGTGTAAACTCTTTTTTATCTTTTGAGATAATACCTAACTGTTCTAGTGCATTGTTACCAAGGTACATAAAACGGCGATTATCTATGATATTTGGTAGGTCTAGTTTTTGAACTATATGGTAGTCATGTTCTATAACAAAGTGAATCAAAATAGCTAAAGACTCCGTTATCATAGGATTTCTCTCTAGGTCAAGATGCTCTATAGCTGAAAGAAGTGAGCGAATTTGGTAAACTTCACGAAAAAGGTCATTTTGAAAATCTATCTTTAACTTTTCGTTGTTTACACTATAGTGATAGTGTTCTGCGATTTCGAGGTAGTTCATTATATGTCGTTGGTCTTGGATGCCATCTAAAAAAGTTACAACAACTTCACTTGTACGGTAGATGTGTAAAAGGTTAAAAACTTCATCAAGTGCATAGTGTGGGTCTTCACTTGTTCCATGTGTTTCATAAACCTGAGTTTTACCAGTTGTTACATCTATGGCAGAGTAACCAACAGTATAAACCCCCTTATAAGAATCAAACAAAAGTGAAACGATGTAGTTGTCATCACTATCTAAAATATGGTCAAAATTTGTACCGGGGGAAACTATGTTAGAGATATAACGGCTTATCTTTGGTGGGTTGCCTTTTTGTTTTACAACTATAATGGTGTACTTTTGCTCACCTATAAGCCTGTTTAAATACCTCTCAAAACTAACAGCTGGAACACCTGCTAAGAGTGGGTTTCTATCTGAATTTTCTATGATGCTTTTGTTTTTTTTAGTCAGTTGTATGTTTAAAAGTTCAGCTATCTCTTTAGCTTTTCCTATCTGCATCTCATCATTGTTAACTTCATATACTTCAAAAAAAGTACCTATCTCCATAAAAACAACAGTATCTTTTCCATACTTCTGCTCAAAAAACTCTTGAAGTTCAAAATATGTTTGAGTAAGTAACTTATCTTTATTGTTTAAAATATGGCTAACATCTGATGACTTCATTTATAATCTACTCTTTTTATTAAGATTATAACATAAAGGAGATAAACTAAAAATCTAAAGGACTAACAAGTTTAGCCTTGTTCATCTCACTTACAACATGGGTGTAAATCATAGTGGTTTCAACAGACTTATGCCCTAAAAGTTCTTGAATACTTCGTAAATCTATCCCTGCTTGAAGTAGATGAGTAGCATAAGAGTGTCTAAAGATGTGTGAAGTCACCCTTTTGTTTAAGTTTGCTTTTTGTGATGCTATTTTTATGTTTCTGCCTAA
>CAZSWW010000197.1:0-3257 GCA_964611265.1 uncultured Sulfurimonas sp.
TATAAAAAAAACATAGCAGGAAGATTAGCAGACACTTTTATAGAGCATCCACTTACTTTAATGCTTAGTATTTTTATAATTGTTATGGGTTATATAACTCTGCAAATATCTCCAAGAGAGGCAAATCCTCAAATAGTAGTTGCTGGTGGTGTTGTTATTGTCCCTTATGCAGGTGTAAAGGCGAGTGAGATTCAAAAAGTCATAGTAGAACCACTACAAAGAAGACTTAGAGAGATTGAAGGTGTTGAAGATATTTATGGTATAGCACAAGACAATGTAGCGATTTTAAATGTTAAATTTTTTTTAGGAGAGAAAAGAGATGAAGCAAACTTTCGACTTTATAACAGTGTTCTTAGAAATGTTGATGTTTTACCAAAGGGGATAATGCAACCAATAGTTAAAACTATGGATATAGATACAGATATTGCGATCGCTTCTATCGCTTTTTATCCTAAAAATCCATCTATCAGTATGACTGAACTTTATAAAAAAGTATCAAAAATCCAAACTAAAATAAATCGCATAGATAATGTAGCCATTACAGACCTAATAGGTGAGAGAAAAGAGCAATACAATGTGGAAGTAGATTTGCAAAAACTTACAGGTTATCACCTTTCACTTGGGCAGGTGCTGGAGTCTATCAAAGGTTTAACAGCTAAAACACCAGATATAACAGGAAGAACAACTAGTAATAAAATTGTAGTTTTTGGAGTTGATAAAGCGATACGAAATGTAAACGATATAAATAATCTTATCGTAACTACTTATAATGGTTCCCCTATCTATATAAAAAATATAGCTAAAGTTTCAAAAGGAAGTGATATTCAAAATAAAAAATCTGCTTCTCTTGTTTTTACAAAAGATGGTAAGAAAAAGGAAGTGATACAAACTACCATAAGCATTACAAAAAAACGGGGTGCAAATGTTGTAACACTTAATGAAGCTATTTTTGCCCTTATGCAAGAGTTAAAACCTGAATTAGAAAAAGACAATATAGGCTATATTATCACTAGAGATGATGGCTATACAGCAAATCACTCCGTTAATGAGTTGGTTATGCATATTGTAATCTCTGTTATTATCATAGGTATTTTATTGATTGTTACTTTGGGTTATAAGGAGGCTTTTATAGTAACATTAACTGTTCCTATGATCATATCTCTTACACTTTTTTCTGGTTATATGTTGGGACAAAGTATAAATAAAATCTCTCTTTTTGCACTACTTTTGAGTTTGGGTTTACTAGTTGATGCTGCTATTATTGTTATAGAAAATATTCATAGGCATTTTCACGATCACGATGCTAGAGATAAAACTGTTAAAGAGATAGCAGTTGCAGCAACAAATGAGATAGGAAATCCTACCAATTTAGCAACAGTTGCTATTATTATGACATTTTTAACAATGTTTTTAGTTGGTGGTACAGTTGGTCAATATATAAGACCAATAGCTATATATGCACCAATAGCTATGTTTATGTCCCTTATTGTTGCTTATATATTTACACCATATTTTGTTAATAAGTTTATGACGAAGGATGACTAAAATGAAAAATACACCTAAAATAGAATCTTTTGTTTATTCTCTTTTACAAAGTCGAGTAAAAAAGACAATTGCTATCTTGATTATGTTAATAGCATTAGTCTCATCTGTTATGCTTGTAACATCAGAGTTGGTAAAAGTAAAACTACTACCAGCTCAATATGTAGATAATTTTTCTATATATATTGATCTACCTGAAGGAAAGTCGGTTTATGAGACTAAAGAGGTAACAGATTGTATTGTAGGTAACTTAAAAAGTGAAGAGATTATTACAGATATGTCTGTATTTTTAGGGGAGAGTGCACCTGTTGATTTCTCTGCTATGATAAAAGGTAGGCTTTTTGCAAGTGGTGAAAATATTGCAAATATCCTTGTAAATCTAAAAAGAGAGCATGAAAGAGATGAAAGTTCTGTTGCTATTGTTCATAGACTAAGACCAATTATTGAATCAAATTGCTCAATGCATAATGCTAAGATTAAGTTTGTGCAAGCTCCTGCTGGACCTCCATACTTAGCTGATGTGGTTTTAGAAGTAACAAGTGATGCAAAACTAGCTTCCATTGAAAAACTAGCATATAAGTTAGAAAATATTTTTAAATCTACTGAGGGTATTGTGGATGTAGATGTTTTAACCGATGAAGATTATAAAAGTTTTAAAGTTACACTAAATAGAGAAAAAATACTAAAATCAAACTTGAAACTAGAACAAGTAAAAAAGATACTCTACCTATCGTTTGAGGGTATGGACATAGCTTATGTTAATGATGAAAATGCACAAAACCAGATACCCGTACATCTTGTACTTAATAGCAAAACAAAGATATTTAACTCAGCAACACAAGATGGATTGTTAAGTAAATTTTCTGAGATAAAACTGATGAATGCACTAGGTATGTTAGTACCACTAAGTGAGTTGGTTGAGGTAAAACCTACACTAAAAGGTCATAAGCTTATCTCTAAAAATCTTTCCCCACTTGTAAATGTTGTCGGTGATACAGATGGGGTAAGTCAAATTTATGCACTTCTTGATATGAGAGAAAAAATACAAAGTGAACTCTCTAGTATGTACGATATAGAAAAAATAGACCTGCTAGATTTTAAACTTGTTGATAAAAAAACACAAGAGAGTTTTAAGCTTCATTGGGATGGGGAGCAAAAAGTATCTATGGATACTGTTACTGACTTAAGTATGGCACTTGGAGTTGCTATTGTAATCATCTTTTTTATGATGGTAGTTTATTATAATAATTTTTCTTTTGCAATAGCAATTATCTTAGCTAGTTTTGTATCTGTTGTTGGTGTTATTTATGCTCATCTTATTTGGGATATATTTACACCTACAAATTTTTATATGACAGGAACTTCCCTTATAGGGTTTATAGCACTTATAGGCATCAACTCAAGAAACTCTCTTTTGATTATAGATTTTACAAAACAATTGATTCAAGAGAAACATTTAGATATTGATAGAGCTATTGCAGTATCTGTAAATACTAGAGCTAAACCTATACTTCTTACTGTACTTGCTATTATATTTGCAAGTGCACTTTTGGCAACTGACCCAGTATTTGGTGGTCTTGGTGTGGCACTTATAGGTGGAACATTAGCAGCTTATGGTGTTTCATTGTTTATTGTTCCTATTATTATTCAAGCACCATTATATAAACAATATAAAAGTAAACAATTATGAAAAACAATAAACAAACTATATCTTT
>CAZSWW010000198.1:0-3218 GCA_964611265.1 uncultured Sulfurimonas sp.
TCACCAGCAAAAGGTTTAACAGTGATAACATCACCTGTTTCAAGTTTAGCAGTTGGTGCTTGGATAGGGATACATCCTGAATCTTCTGCTGTGTTAAAGAAGATAGGAGCGATAATATCACCGATAACTATACCACCAGTTCTTTTGTTAGGAACACCTGGAATATCTTTACCCATATGCCATTGAACAGAGTTAATACCTGATTTACGAGATGAACCAGTTCCTACAACATCACCAACATAAGCAAGTGGATGACCTTTTGCTTTTAGTTCTTTCATGGTATCTAATGGATTATCCATTCTATTTACTAAAAATGAGTTAGCATGAACAGGGATGTCTGCTCTTGTAAATGCTTCAGATGCTGGAGATAAATCATCAGTGTTTGTTTCACCTGGGATTTTATAAACTGTAACCGTTATCTCTTCTTCCATAGCTGGTTTATTTGTAAACCACTCAGCATTTGCCCAAGATTCTATCACTTGTTTAGCGAAAGGATTATTATGGTTCATAAGTTCTTTTACAACATCAAAATCACCATAAACTAAAATAGTATTTTTAAGTTGATCTGCTGCTTCTTGAGCGATAGCTACATTGTTGTTTCTTAAACCATCGATTAATGGACCAACATTAAAACCACCAAGCATTGCACCTAGTAATTTAACTGCTTGAATTCTATCTATAACATGAGAATGGGTATCTTCATGAACGATAGCATTTAGAAAAGCTGCTTTTACATAAGCTGCATCATCAACACCAGCTGGAACATGATTTTCTAATAAATTTAGTAAATATTCTTCATTTTCTACTTTATCAGCTTTCAATAATTCAACAAGTTTAGTAACTTGTTCAGCTGTTAAAGCTAATGGTGGAACACCAAGTTTAGCTCTTTCTTCTGTATGTGCTTTGTATTCTTCAATCAATGCCATATTTAATCCTGTATTTAAAATTTAGCAAGATTATAACAAAATATAAGCAACCATCTTTTAAGGTGTTACTTATCTAAACAATAGAATTTCGATTTTAATATTTTATGTATATATTTGTAACATAGTTTACAAGATTTCTCGAACACCCTTAGCATTTGGAGCAGATAGAACACCTTCACCTTCAAGTTGTTCTATAAGCCTAGCAGAACGGTTATAACCTATTTGTAACTTTCTCTGCAAATATGATATAGAAGTTTTTTTATCATTTATGATTACATTTCTTGCATCATTATATAGTTCATCTAGCTCTTCATAACTATCTCTACTACCATTTGCAGAACTTTCTGTTTCTTCAACTAAAAAACTTTTATCATAGTTTGGTTCTCTTTGAGACTTGATAAACTCTACTATTTCATCTATCTCATCTTCTGTTGCCCATGGAGCATGAAGTCTGACTAAACCAGTTGAACCTGGAGGGGTAAAAAGCATATCTCCACGACCAAGAAGAGACTCAGCACCCATCTGGTCAAGTATGATTTTAGAATCTATCTTTTGCCCTACTCTATATGAAACACGAGATGGAAGATTTGCTTTTATAAGTCCAGTTACAACATCAACACTTGGTCTTTGAGTTGCCACTATAAGGTGGATACCACAAGCACGAGATTTTTGAGCAAGTCTTGCTATAGAGATCTCAACATCTTTACCACTTGTCATCATAAGGTCTGAAAGTTCATCTATGATAACAACTATATAAGGGAAAGATTCTCCACCCTCTTTTTTAATCTTAGCATTATAATTTTCAATATTTTTAGTTCTACTCTCAGCCATCAATTCATAACGGCGTTCCATCTCATTTACCATATTGTTTAAAGCTACTATAGCTTGTTTTGGTTTTGTTATAACTGGAGTTAGAAGGTGTGGTATGTCATTGTACATAGAAAATTCTAACATTTTTGGGTCTATCATAAGTAGTCTAAGTTGGTCTGGTGAATTTTTGTATAAAAGTGAAAGTATCATAGCATTTATACCAACACTCTTACCACTACCTGTTGTTCCTGCTATAAGTAGGTGTGGTAATTTTTTTAGGTCTGTTATAAAAGGTTTACCTACTATATCTTTACCTAAAGCCATAGTTAATGGTGATGAAGCTTCTTTAAATAGTTTTGAATCTAAAAGTTCTCTTAGATAGATGGTTTCAAAACTATCATTTGGTATCTCTATACCTACTACATCTTTACCTGGTATCGGTGCTTGAATACGGATAGTTTCAGCTGAAAGAGCCATAGCTAAGTCATCTTGAAGATTTAGTATCTTACTAACTTTTACATTTGCAGCTGGTTTAAACTCAAAAGTTGAAACAACTGGACCTGCATAAGTTCTTATAACATCACCATCTATCTTAAAATGAGCTAGTTTGTCTATAAGGTACTCTATCTTTTCATCTAGTTCATTTTCATCTACAGCTTTCTCTTTTACTTCAGGTTTTTGTAAAAATTCAATAGATGGTAGTTTAAAGTTTACTGGTTTTTCAACCTCCCCTTTTTCAATGCCCTCTAGTAGTTTTGCGTTTTCTTCAAGTTCTTTTACTTTTAAAACAGTTTTCTCAGGTTCTTTTTTTGATTCAACTTTTCTTATATGAGAAATTTTTTTCTCTTTTTCCTCATTTTCTTCTATAGTTTCGATTACTTTATTTTCTTTACTTGTATCTTTTTTATCACTTTTAGATTCTTGTTTTCTAAGATATGTTGGTTTATCAATATCTTCAATATAATCTTCTTCTATAACAGGTTCAACTTTATTTACTGCTTGTTTCTTTTTTATAACCTTAATTTTTACATTTTTTACTTCATCTATGGTGTCTTCTATCTCATCCTCTACCAATAATACTTCTTCTTTCGCATAAGTATTTGTTTCTTTAACTTCTTTATTTTTTTCTATACTTTCTTCTTGAATTTCATCTTTTGTAGGTAAATTATTTTTTACCATCTCTTTAATACTAATAAATATCTCATTTGTATTTTTATCAGCGATGATTAGCCCAGAGATTGAAGTCATAATTGCCCAAAATATCCATAATCCAAAGATACCTATAAATGGAGCTAAATAAAGAACAAAACTACCTGCTAGTTCACCTTTAAATTCATTTTCAACAAGCATTGATTGTGCTAATAATATTGAGAAAAACAATAAAATAGATGCAATAGTTAGTTCTAATCTTCTAAAAGTAAATGTTATATTTTTATATAAAGAATTTAAAGGAAATAAAAGTAAAAATAGATTTATAAATGA